>CAUVQK010000265.1:0-2943 GCA_963553705.1 uncultured Streptococcus sp. | reverse complement strand
AGGACCGCATTCAAGGTGAAACAAACTTATCATAAAGTGTCTCATGCTCTGATGACTTTGCTGCTTTTGGTATCAACCTTTCTTCCCTTGTTAAGCTCAAGTCCTAGGGTTTCTGCTGCAGAGTTAGGTGAAAGTGATTATCAGCTAACTACAGATGTCACTATTAATACTAATCCTTTAAAGGATACAGGCTACGGTGAAGGTAAATTTTACATTGCTCCGACCTATACATTTGAGGATAGCAAAGTATTAAATAATGGTGATACCATGGTTTATCGTGTTCCATCACAGTTCAAAATTGAGCGAACTTTGGAGGAAAACATAAGTGCACCGGATGGTACTGTTGTTGCCAAGTTGGTGACAGATCCTGTTACCAATACAGCGACCATTACTGTCACAAATGCTGAGTATTTTGCGAAAATGCCAGATACCAAGCGTATTCAATCTTCTTTCACAGTGGTTTGGGCTGATAATATGCCTTATGACCAAGAGCAAGAAGTTAATTTCCCAGGTGCTAGAACCTATAGGCTGAAGCGTATTAAGGTTGATGAAGAACCTCAGGGGTATTCCAAGTGGGGGGTTCAGGATTCTAAGGATCCAAACTACGTCAACTGGCGTATCCGTGTCAATCGTGATGTCCAAAATCTTGGTCAAGTTGTCATTGAGGACGCTATTCCAGAAGGTCAAGAGCTGGATGAAGATGCAGGGATTACAGGTTACTACTTTACTGAGTGGGAAGGTGCTTCTGGCACACGTAAATCCTTTAACCCAAGCGATGTCGTTTCAATTACAGACTCCAATCATTTCACAGTTAATGCTGGGGATTTGAGTGGAAGAGGTATTTATGTTATCTACCGGACTCGTTTGACTGAGCCAGTAGATAAGGTAACCAAAAAAGCCTTTAACGATGTAACCGTTACGGCTAATGGACAAAAGATGCCAGATTTAGTATCACGTCCATTTGCACCTTTGACAACTCTTGATGGTGTCGGGGAAGGTACCCGTTCGGATGAAGTTATCTTCAAAGTCAAAAAGGAATTGACTGGCCGCGATTTGGCAGATGGTGAATTTACTTTTGATTTGATCAATAAGGATGACAACGACAAAGTTGTTCAAACGGTAACAAACAAAGACGGTGCCGTAACCTTTAAGAAACTTCGTTTCAAAAATGAGGGAACCTTTAACTATGTCATTCGTGAACGAGCAAGTAATCTGCCAGGTGTGACAAACGATGCCAATTCAGACATTAATGTCACTGTTACTGTAACAGACAACAATGGCGTTAAGACAGCAGCGGTTACCTATGACCGTGAGGCTTTCACAAATACATACAAGTTAGAGCCAGCGACTGCAGCTATTACCGCTAAAAAAGTTCTGGATGGTAAAGCACTTGAAGCTGGTAAGTACACTTTCAAGCTGACTGAGGTTGGCGGAAATAACTTGGAACATCAAGCAACAAATGACGCCAATGGTAATATCAAGTTTCCTGAAATCACCTATGATAAAGAGGGGACTAATACCTACAAGCTGAAAGAAGTAGCTGGAAGTGAAGCTGGAGTGACATACGACAGTAAAGAACATACTGTGACTGTCACAGTGACTGAAAACAACGCTAAATTGGAAGCTGCTGTTACAGACAACAATCCAACATTCACCAATAGTTATAAAGACTATGGTGTCAGCTATGAGTTTCTCAGCTCTAACCCAGCCTACCCAAACCTGCCAAAAGAAGTAACTGATTTGCTTCCAGCAGATACTAATCGCTACACTAGTGGTACTAATGTAGACGCTAGGCAGCCTGCTAAAACAAGTGTTACAGTTACTGAAGGCACATGGACTTTCGAAGGCTATGCAGAAACGAATGCACAGACTGTTGCGGATAAGGACCTTAAATTTACTGGTAAATGGAATTTCACTCCAGCACCGAAATATAAGGTGACTTATGAATTTGTAAGTGCAGATTCGAACCGTAGCTTGCCAGCAGAAGTCACAGCATTGTTACCAACTGATGATAATAGCTACACTAGTGGTACTAATGTAGACGCTAAGCAACCTGCTAAAACAACTGTTACAGTTACTGAAGGCACATGGACTTTCGAAGGCTATGCGGAAACGAATAGCCAGACTGTTGCAGATAAAGACCTTAAATTTACTGGTAAATGGAATTTCACTCCAGCACCGAAATATAAGGTGACTTATGAATTTGTAAGTGCAGATTCGAACCGTAGCTTGCCAGCAGAAGTCACAGCATTGTTACCAAATGATGCCACTGAATATGCAGACGGTGCTGCCGTTCAATCGGTTCAGC
The DNA here is from genome assembly GCA_963553705.1 of uncultured Streptococcus sp. Classification (GTDB taxonomy): domain Bacteria; phylum Bacillota; class Bacilli; order Lactobacillales; family Streptococcaceae; genus Streptococcus. Next base: position 635 of record CAUVQK010000265.1, on the reverse strand, counting down.
CAGCTAAGAAAACTGTTGAAGCAAGTGATGGTACTTGGAAATTCCTCAAATATGACGCAGATAGTAAAACTATTGCAGGCGCAGATGTCAAATTTACAGGCACATGGACATTTGAAGCTAGACGTCCACAAGGACCAGGTACACCGCCACCTTCTTCAGGTTCGACACCACCACCGTCATCATCTGGTGATAAACCAGGCGGTTCGACTGATGGAACCCCAGGTAATTCGTCAGATAAAGATGGAAAAGATGTTACTGGATCAGCAACTGGCAAAAAAGTTTTGCCGAAAACTGGCAGTGAAACATCTATCTTTGCGATAGCAGCAGGATTTGCTCTGATTCTTTTATCAGCTCTTGTCTATCGTTTCAAAAAAGCTAATTAATTTAGCCAAACGAATCATCTCAGCTAGCTGAGATGATTTTTTCTTGTCTTTGTCACCATCTATTTTTGATAATATGCTGAAGATTAAACTTATAAACTCTAAAATAAGCAGTCATTCAAATCGATGTTTTTACGATGGCTGATATTTGCTAAGCTTGATTTTACAGTCAATGAATACTTGAAAATAAAAGTGAATCCTTGTTTTATAAAGAAGATTTGTTATAATAAGATAAGAAAAAGTTTCTTTATTTAA
>CAUVQK010000264.1:0-2962 GCA_963553705.1 uncultured Streptococcus sp. | reverse complement strand
CGATTAGCACACCATCGGTAAGCGAAAGTGTCAGCAATGTTAGTTCGAGCGACTATCGTCCGATTAGCACACCATCGGTAAGCGAAAGTGTCAGCAATGTTAGTTCGAGCGACTATCGTCCGATTAGCACACCATCGGTAAGCGAAAGTGTCAGCAATGTTAGTTCGAGCGACTACCGTCCGATTAGCACACCATCGGTAAGCGAAAGTGTCAGCAATGTTAGTTCGAGCGACTATCGTCCGATTAGCACACCATCGGTAAGCGAAAGTGTCAGCAATGTTAGTTCGAGCGACTACCGTCCGATTAGCACACCGTCGGTAAGCGAAAGTACTGGCAGTGTTAGTTCGAGCGACTATCAGCCAATCAGCACACCGTCAGTAAGCGAAAGTGCCAGCAACGTTAGTTCGAGCGACTATCGTCCGATTAGCACACCATCGGTAAGCGAGGACGCCAGCAATATCAAGCCTAGCGATTACAAACCAATCAGCGATTCATCTGTAAGTGCTTCAGACAGCTTGGCGGATTCTGTTGATTATAAGGCGATTGCTGGTAAAGATGATATTGTAACGACAGACAGTCTTGCTAAAAAAGGTAAAGATGATGCCTTGAAAATGGCTGATTCTAAAGTAGATCAATCTACGACAGACGCTTTGGATGCAGTAGATTTTACCGAAAAGGCCTTGGAGTCTGCCAATGCTGGAACTCAAAAAGCAAGCACAGGCAGTAGCCGCTATAACTTAGCTGTCTCACCGGAAGTTGAAACAGCTTTAGATTCCTTGTCAGAAGAACATAGAAATCAGTTTATTAAAGCGTTGAAAGACTATGGTTATGGTCTGAATAATTCTGAAACATCGGCTACCACAACTCCAGAGTATACTTTAAGCTCAACTTCCTCAAGTAACAAGGGAAAGTTAGATTTTACTCCTTATGGTCAGTCTACTCTCACCGATAGCCAAGGTCAGCCTACATCGGCTTATCAAGACTTGTTGGATCTTGCAAATAGTAAAGAAAGTCAGCCTCTATTTAATCAATCCGCAAGTAATGACTATCAGATCAAGAAAGGTGATAGCTTAGCCAAAATCGGCAATCTCCATTATCCAGATGATAAGGAAAAAGCAGCAGCAGCTTCTATGCTGGCTCTTCAGGATTTGCATGGGCAGAATAAGCTGAACATCAATAATAAACAAAACCGTATTAATCTGACACCTGGCGATAAGGTCAATGTAGATTTATCTAACTATACATCAGAAGAAATCAGTGCGTTAGCCAAAGGATTTAACAAAATCCAGTCGGCAGAAAATAAAATTGATACTTTCCGCCAGGCCCAAGAAGAAGCTAAGGCCTTGGCGCGAGCTCAAGCAAGACAAAACAGAGCTTCTCAAGTAAGGAAAATCTGGCAGGAACAACCAACAAACGCTACTTCCAAACTAAGCGATTTGCTCCAGCAAAATACTGATTCATCCAGTGAAAGCAAAAGTCAAAAGATTGCTAAAGGATGGGCAAACCTGAGCGCACCTACGAAACCGAACCGATTTGGTCAGCCAAATTATCAAGCGGGTTACCAAGAGGTAAAAATTCGTCCAACAACTCTAGAAGAGGTAAGGCCGGGTGCACTCAGTCAATTTGTCAATAAATACCTTCTTGCAAATCCTAGCGCTTCGAATAAATATTTAGCTGAAACGAAGGTATCGCCAAAGGACTTTAGTCTAGATACATTTGAAAAAAGATCCAAAATTAGCCATGAGGCTAGAGAAGCAGCCTTAAAGGAATATTATAATGATACTGTTACTGGACTGGCTTCTTTGGCCGATTTAAGCTTTGATGGAATGAAAACTACGGCTCATAAGGCTGGGTTAGTCAATCTATCTAAAGATGAATTGAACGAAATTTATAATCGCGATTCTGCTGTGTGGCAAGGGATTATTGATAAATGGGATTCAACCTCTGCACCAGAGATGTTAGTAGGAGTAAGCAGATATGTAATGAATCTTGCGAGTCAATTATCCCCTGGCTTCCGCGAAATTAACTCTATTTCAAATTTCATGGCCGGAGACGGTTTGGCTCAAAAAAATCAGCTTAAAACTACCTTGGAAGCGGCCGAGTTTGCCTTACCAGCGTCGAAAGCATCTATAGCTGGAAAAATTGCAAAAAATGGTGTTGGTAGTGCAGCACATGCCATTGCTTCTAAAACTGGTAAAGTCTTAAATACAGCGGAAAGTTTTGGAAAGAATCTATTTGATGCCACTAAGAGTAAAGTTGATAATTTTGGTGAGAAATGGTTCCCACAACCTTCAATGGTGACACCAGAAGGTTTAGTGCTTGATGTTCCAAAACCATCTCGTTCTAAATCAGCTTCAGTATATCTCAGTACAAAATCTGATTCTGACCTTGCTTTAATTAATAATAAAAGTAGAGGCAAGAACACTTCTTTTGAATCTAAATCCACAGATAATACAAATGTAGCTGTTGAAGCTAGTCAGTATAGGACACCTGAAAGTATCATTGCTGATAGAACAAAAGGTTTAGATTTAGAACCGCACCCTATTAATCGTCCGCTGCTTTCAGGGAAAAGAATGCAGGAACTTAAGCAAAAATTTGATAACCGTACTATTACTAAAGAGGAATATGATTTGTATGATTGGAATAAAAGATTTACTCAACGAAGAAATGAGGGAGTAGAATCTTTTTGGAGAGATGAAAGAGGTCGTTTGTCAAGAGGGGAAAAAGGAACTCGGAATTGGTCTGATGATCAGATGAAAGATATTTTGAGTGGTAAGAGAGCTAAATTTGATGAAAAAACACTACAAGGTCACCATGCATACAGTGCTTCCAAATATCCTCATTTAGCAAATCGGAGCGAAGTTATCTATCCTGCTACATTTAACGAACATTTTCATGGATGGCATGGTGGAAACTGGAAGACAAGTTTACCTGGGCAACGAATAAAACCAATTGAAGATTT
>CAUVQK010000263.1:0-2971 GCA_963553705.1 uncultured Streptococcus sp. | reverse complement strand
AAAATCCATTTCTCTATATTCTGATTATTGTTGTCCTAGTGACAGGGTTTCAGTATTTCTTTTCAGGAGATACTGGCGGTCGCAGTCAGCAAATCAATTACACAGAATTAGTGAAGGAAATTAAGGAAAATAATGTCACAGAGATGAGCTACCAGCCAAATGGCAGCGTCGTTGAGATTTCAGGTACTTACAAAACACCTCAGGAATCGAAAGAAGATACAGGGATTTTATTTTTCACTCCAAACGTTTCTAAAGTAGAGAGATTTACAAGTATTATTTTACCGTCAGATATTACAATTTCTGATTTACAAAAATTAGCCTCTGAGCATAATACTGAAATCAGCATAAAGCGCGAAAGTTCAAGTGGAATGTGGATTACCATCCTCACTTCCATCGTTCCTTTTGTAATTGTCATCTTCTTCTTTATGTCCATGATGAATCAAGGTGGAGGAGGTGGTGCCCGCGGTGCCATGAATTTTGGTCGCAATAAAGCGCGTGCTGCTAACAAAGAAGATATTAAGGTTCGTTTCTCGGATGTAGCTGGTGCCGAGGAAGAGAAACAAGAACTTGTAGAAGTCGTTGAGTTTTTGAAAGATCGGAAACGCTACACCAAGTTAGGTGCTCGTATTCCTGCCGGTGTCCTTCTAGAAGGCCCTCCAGGAACTGGTAAAACCCTGCTTGCTAAGGCAGTTGCTGGGGAAGCTGGAGTTCCTTTCTTCAGTATCTCAGGTTCTGATTTTGTAGAAATGTTTGTTGGGGTAGGAGCAAGCCGTGTCCGTTCTTTGTTTGAAGATGCGAAAAAAGCAGCCCCTGCCATTATCTTTATCGATGAAATCGATGCAGTCGGCCGTCAGCGTGGTGTTGGCCTTGGCGGTGGTAACGATGAGCGTGAGCAAACCCTTAATCAGCTCTTGATTGAAATGGATGGTTTCGAAGGCAATGAAGGAATCATTATCATTGCGGCTACTAACCGTTCGGATGTATTGGATCCAGCCTTACTGCGTGCTGGCCGTTTTGACAGAAAAGTGTTAGTCGGCCGTCCTGACGTTAAAGGTCGGGAAGCCATTCTTCGTGTTCATGCTAAGAATAAGCCACTGGCTAAAAATGTTGATTTGAAACTAGTTGCTCAACAGACGCCAGGTTTTGTTGGTGCTGATTTGGAAAATGTCTTGAATGAGGCTGCTTTGGTTGCTGCCCGTCGTAACAAGAAAGTCATTGATGCTGATGATATTGATGAAGCAGAAGATAGAGTAATCGCAGGTCCTTCTAAGAAAGATAAAACGGTGTCTGAACGCGATCGTCAAATGGTTGCTTATCATGAAGCTGGACATACTATCGTTGGTTTGGTATTGTCAAATGCACGTGTCGTACATAAAGTAACCATCGTCCCTCGTGGACGCGCTGGCGGATATATGATTGCCCTACCTAAGGAAGACCAAATGCTTCTATCTAAAGAAGATATGAAAGAGCAATTGGCTGGTCTTATGGGTGGCCGTGTGGCTGAAGAGATTATCTTTAATGTTCAAACAACAGGTGCTTCGAATGACTTTGAACAGGCAACTCAGATGGCCCGCAGTATGGTAACGGAATATGGAATGAGTGAAAAACTTGGTCCAGTTCAATACGAAGGCAATCATGCTATGTTTGGTGCAGCCAGTCCTCAAAAATCAATTTCAGAACAGACTGCATATGAGATTGACGAAGAGGTAAGAGAACTTCTTAATGAAGCTCGTAACAAAGCTGCAGAGATTATCCAGTCCCATCGCGAAACTCATAAATTGATTGCTGAAGCGCTTCTTAAATATGAAACTTTGGATAGCAATCAGATTAAATCATTGTATGAAACTGGCAAAATGCCGGAAGAGTCTGAACTTGAATTAGATAAAGAAGCTCATGCACTTTCTTATGATGAAATTAAAACGAAAATGGAAGAAAAAAGTTCCGAGTAAAAGAAGTTGGAGAAACTCCGACTTTTTTCTCTTTTTCTGAAATAATTATTGACAAAGGAAGAAAAGCTGATATAATGGAATATGTTCTGCAGAAGGACAAGAAATGGTCCGTTGGTCAAGGGGTTAAGACACCGCCTTTTCACGGCGGTAACACGGGTTCGAATCCCGTACGGACTATATAATCCGCCATAGCTCAGTTGGTAGTAGCGCATGACTGTTAATCATGATGTCGTAGGTTCGAGTCCTACTGGCGGAGCTAGGTTTAAAAAATCAAATGTGTAAGCATTTGATTTTTTTCTTGCTTTTATACTTCGCACAATCCTCCCAAATGACTAAATATGTGCCTGAAATGACTTAAAAACAATTATTCGAGTCAGAAGAGCTCCTAAAATATGCTTTTTAGAAGAAAGAGCCCACCTTGCTTTCTATTTACAGTAGAATTAAGTCAAGTAAAATTTAAGGAGGAACTATGGATTTTAGAGCTACTTATGAGAAGGTGAAATGGATAGTTTGGAAGTGTAAGAAAGATTACTATATACACTTGTGGGAACATAGTGATTGGGAGCAAGAAGGAATGTTAGTTTTATACGAACTTCTGCTTAAAGAAAAAGGAATTGAAAACGATGAGGAAAAACTCTATCGTTATTTCAAAACAAAATTCAGAAATCATATACATGATAAAATTCGTAAACAAGAAAGCCAAAAGCGAAAATTGGACCGCCAGCCTTATGAAGAAGTGAGTGAGATTGGACATCGTTTGAAATCAAAAGAATTGTTTCTGGATGAGTTAGTTGCCTTCAGAGAAGCGATTGACAATTATAAAAGAACTCTTGATGATGTTGGATTGGATAATTATCAGAGGTTGATGAGCAACGAGCGCTTTAAAGGAAGAAGAGCCATGCTTAAAGATTTAAAAAATCACTTAAAAGATTTTCAAGATAATACGATTTTGTAATGAACAAACTTGATGACTTTATTTCTGTTTTACTAGAACAGGTTAGAGCATCAAGTTTTTTTATTAA
>CAUVQK010000262.1:0-2980 GCA_963553705.1 uncultured Streptococcus sp. | reverse complement strand
ATAGCCGAAAAGAGCAATCCGATCTCCAGCCTTGAGGTTGTCAGAGTTTTCTAAAAGGGACAGGAGGCCTAGGAAGAGCGAGCCTGTATAGATATTTCCAACCTTCTGACTATAGAGAATAGAGGCTTCAAAGTTCTCTCTGAGCTGGTCTTGCTGTTCTTGGGGCAGGCTTTTATCCATGATTTTATTAAGGCCTTTGAGGGCCAATTTTGGATAAGGCAGGTGGAAGCAGTAGGCCGCAAAATCTTTGAGAGCCAGCTTGTGGCGCTTCTGGTACTCCGTCCAAGTTGTCTTTAAGCTATCCAGATACTGCTGGGTTGAATAGAGCCCGTTGACATAAGGAGTTGTTGAGTAATTTGGGCGCCAAAAATCCATGACATCGCGTGTCTGAGCTACATTATCATCATTGAAAGCGAGGATACGAGGATTGCTGCTAATCAGCATAGAAATGGCTCCGGCTCCCTGCGTTGGCTCGCCAGGTGTGTTAATGCCGTACTTGGCAATGTCGCTAGCTAACACCAAAACTTTGCTGTCTGGATGTTTTTCTATATGGAGCTTGGCATAGTCCAGTGCAGCAGTTGCTCCATAGCAGGCTTCCTTGATTTCAAAGCTGCGGGCAAAAGGCTGGATGCCCAAAAGGCCGTGGACAAAAACTGCTGCCGCCTTGCTCTGGTCAATCCCTGACTCAGTAGCCACGATGACCATATCAATCTTTTCTTTGTCCTCTGCTGTCAGGATGGGCTCTGCTGCCGCTGCTCCCAAGGTAACAATATCCTCAGTCAGAGGAGCAATGCTTAGTTCCTTGAGCAAGAGTCCCTTGCTAAGCTTTTCTGGGTCAGTCCCACGGGCTGCAGCTAAATCATTTAATTTTAAGACATAATTACTGGTCGCAAAACCGATTTTGTCGATTCCGATTGTCATTATAAGACCTCTTTAAATCCTTTTATTCTAGTATATTCCGAAGACTATTTTACCATACTTAGAAATAAAACTCTTACAAAAACATCTAATCTCAGCTAAATCAGGCTTAAGATGTATTTTCCAAAAGAAAAACAGCAGATGATTCTACTGTTTATGTGCTGTGAGTTTGGTTTGGCGTTTTTTTAAGTAGTGGTAGAGCTTGAGTACGACGGTGCCACTGGCCATGCCAATCGAGATGACCAAGGCCAGAATGACCACCAGAGTGGCGTGAATCATAGCCTGACTGTAGTCACCAGTGACAAAAAAGGCAGTTGTCCGATAGGAAATATAGCCTGGGACCAGAGGCGCTAGAATAGCCAAAATAAAAACAACAGCGGGCGTTTTATAGATGATGCTGAGGATTTGGCTGACGCAGGAACCGACGATAGCAGCCACAAAGGTTGCTATGATGACGTTGGTCGGTCCTTTGAGCAGGAGATAGAGTAGCCAAATAGCCATTCCCAGCACTCCGCCGGGAATCAGCATACTGCGCTGAACATTTAAAACGATTAAAAAAGTAATGATGGCCAGCAGGCTGGCAACTGCTTGCAGTAAGAATGTCAAGATTGTCATAGGCTTATTTCATAATAAGGAGGGCGACAGAGGTACCTGCACCGAGAGCAAGAGTGATGAGGAGCGATTCAAAGAGCTTGCTCATCCCAGAGTTGATATGGTTGGTCATGATGTCACGCACAGAGTTGGTCAGAGCAATGCCGGGCACAAAAGGCATGACAGAACCCGCAATAATCAAATCATCTGTGGAGTTAAAACCGGAATAACGCGTCCAGATATGAGCCAGCAGTCCGAAGACAAAGGCTCCAGCAAAAGCAGTCACAAAAGGGATACGGATATATTTGTCAACATACAAAGAGAAGGCAAAGCCAAAGAAAGTAGCAATGGCAGCCCCCAAAGCATCGTAGAAATTTCCACCAAACATGATGGAGAAGAAGGGAGCACTGAGCGTTGCGGCAGCAATCAGCTGCTTGTTGTTATAGGGCAGCTCCTTAGCTTTGAGGTGATTCAGCTCATCAAAAGCCTCTTGAAGGCTGATTTCTCCTGTTACCAACTGACGGGAGACCTGATTGACATCGCAGACCTTCTCGATATTGTAGTTGGTCTTGAGATTGCGCTTCATCCGTGAAACATTTGTATTTTCAATCGAAAAGAAAATAGCCACTGGCATTGCTAAGGCATTGCAGTCGATAATCCCTTGCGAATGAGCGATACGAATCATGGTGTCTTCTACCCGATAAGTCTCGGATCCGCTCTGCAGCAGCAGTGTCCCAGCAAGCATGATGACATCTACTGCCAGATTGAAATCTTTGGCTTCTTCCCAGATACCTTTCTCTGTCATTTCCCCAGTCCTTTTCCCAGTCCTTTTCCTAGTATAGCAATAGAACCATTATACCATAAAGCCTCTTAAAAATATCATCAAGTTAGTAGTCAATTGAAGTCTGAAATACAAAAAAGAAGATTGGGGATTTCCAATCTTCTTTCAAATGGTTTGTAAGTCTTTAGTCGTTTATTAGCTCAAAGCATCGTCCATAGAGAGTACTTCGTGGAAGACACGTTGGGTCAATTCAGTTTTTTGCTCTGGAGTCAAGTACTTAGTATTTACACAGTAACCTGAGATACGAACGATAACATCTTCGCCAGACATAATCTTGTCGTAAACATCCTTCAAGTCCATAACGTTCAAGTTAACGTGTTGTCCACCGTTTTCAAAGTAACCATCAAGGATTGTTACCAAGTTATCTACTTGTTCGTCGTGAGTCTTACCAAGCGCACGAGGTGATACTTGAGTTGTCAATGAGATACCGTCAGCTGCGTAACTGAAGTCCAAGCTAGCAAGTGAGTTCAAGTTTTGCAACCAGCCACCTTTTGCCTTGTTAGATGGGTTAGCACCTGGTGAGAAGAATTCCAATTTAGACAAGTTTACGCTGCCATCTTCGTTGAGGTACACTCCTTTATGGACTGGTGAGTTACCAGTTTGTTTAGAGTAAGCAACGTTAGATGTGAT
>CAUVQK010000261.1:0-2981 GCA_963553705.1 uncultured Streptococcus sp. | reverse complement strand
AAATCACCACGCGCCTTAGAGTGCTCAATGTTGTTGGCATTGATAGCAATGACAATCTCTACTTGGTCCTTGAGCTCTTTGAGCAGTCTGATTTTATTGTCCGGCTCATAGCCTGGCAGGACACGGGCAGCATGGAAGTCTTCCAGCATTTTACCACCGAATTCCATGTACAATTTGCCCTCAAATTGATTAATGCGCTCCAAGATATGGTCGCGCTGCAGGTTTAAGTATTTCTCAGAATCAAAAGCAATTTTTTTCATGTATATTTTCACCTCTGCTAAGCATTATAACAAAATTTTCTTCAAATTGGAAAGTTGAAAGAGGCAGTATTAGACAAAAGAGATAGCAGCCCGAATGAAGAACGGGCTGCCTTTTGAAATTAATAGTTGGTAATCGTGTCCACCGTTGAGCGATCCAGCTTTTTGACCAGAGCTTGCAGGAAAGCTTGTGCTTGTAGGAAATCGTCCATGGCATAGAGAGTTTGGTGAGAATGAATGTAGCGGGCGCAGACACCAATGGTAGTAGATGGTACGCCGCCGCTTTGGAGATGGGCAGCACCAGCATCCGTTCCGCCCTTGCCGCAGTAGTATTGATACTTGATACCTGCTTCCTCAGCAGTTGTCAAGAGGAAGTCCTTCATAGCTGGTAGCATGAGATGACCAGGGTCAAAGAAGCGAATCAAGGTTCCGTCGCCGATGGCCCCTTGACCGCCGTAGATGTCACCCGCTGGGGAGCAATCCACAGCCAGAAAGACCTCAGGAGCAAATTTTGTCGTTGAAGCATGGGCACCACGCAGGCCAACCTCTTCTTGAACATTGGCACCGACATAGAGTTGGCTGTCTAGTGGTTGACCAGACAAGGCTTGAGCTAATTCGCTAACCATAAGGACACCGTAGCGATTGTCCCAGGCTTTGGAGATGATGTTCTTGCCGTTAGCTGTGAGAATGGCAGAGCTGTCTGGCACAATCGTGTCTCCTGGACGGATGCCGTAGCTTTCAGCTTCTGCCTTATCTGCAAAGCCACCGTCGAAGACAATATCTGCAATCTGTGGCATAACTGGTCCGCCAGATCCGCGCGTCAGATGAGGAGGGACAGAGCCTGAGATAAGAGGGATTTCCCGACCTTCACGGGTAAAGAGTTTGAAGCGTTGGCTGCTAACGACCAGCGGGTTCCAACCACCGATTTCCACTACGCGGAAGGTCCCGTCAGCTTTAATTTCGCTGACCATAAAGCCAACCTCGTCCATGTGGGCCGCTACCAATACACGGGGAGCATTTTCAGCTTCTGCATGGCGTACCCCAAAGATACCGCCCAGGCCATCGGTGACAACCTCATCGACATGGGGAGTGATTTTTTCTCGTAGGTAGCTGCGAACAGGTGCCTCGTGACCAGAAATAGCAGAAAGCTCTGTTACTTCCTTGATTTTTGAAAATAATGTTGTCATAAACTTACCTTCTTTCTGCCCCCTATTTTATCACTTTTTATGGTAAATGAGTAGGGAAATCTTATAGCTTGCCTGAATCAACAGGACTACCCGCTTAGGAATCCAACTTCTCCCAGGAAAATCTGGAATATTGTTTGTCGCCTCTGCTCTTTTGTGTTAAAATATTCTACATGAAAGCTAAAAAAATCATTTTAACCACAACCGCCCTTTTGGGGGCTGGAGCGCTGGCTTTTGGAGCAGCCAAAGTCGTACAGGAGCAGAAACGACTGCGTAATCGGGAGGAAATCGTCGAGCTTGTGCGAGATTTCTTTTCCAGTCAGGGTACTATTTCCTGCCTTTATGTCAAGCTCTACGAGTCCACAGATGAACGCTTGGTTGGTGGTCTGGTCCTAGAGGACGACCGTCATTTTGCCTTTGTCTATGAAAATGGTCAGCTAAGCTACGAGGAAGAAGCATGATTTTTCCTGTAAATATAGAGGAATTGGCCTCTTATGTCAATGATGGGGAGAAGACTGTCTTCTTTTTCACGGCTGACTGGTGCGGAGATTGCCGATTTATCAAACCTTTTCTGCCAGAGATAGAAGCGGAAAATCCTGACTATCGCTTTATCCAAGTGGACCGTGATGCCTATTTGGATCTGGCCAAAGAGTGGGACATTTACGGGATCCCCAGTTTAGTAGTGCTGGAAAAGGGACAGGAGATTGGCCGTCTGGTCAATCGTGACCGCAAGACCAAGGGCCAAATCAATGAATTTTTAGCTAGTATGAGAGAAAAAGGGAGCGTAAAATGATTTTTACCTATAATAAAGAACATGTCGGCGACGTGCTGATGATTATTGCTGCGGACAATCAAGGAGCTAAACTGGCAGCTGAGCGCAAAGGACGGGTAGCGCGTGTTTACCGCGAAGATAATGGCCAGACTGTTGCTTGGAATATTTTTGAGCAGTCAGACCTTTTTGAAATTGCAGAGTGCGGACAGGTCTTTTTGACAGATGAGCAAGTGGCTATTCTCAATCAGGAGCTGAGCAAGGAAGGATTCCCAGCGGACTTGGTCAATGACAGCCAGCCAAAATTTGTGGTTGGAGAAATTGTTGAGATGGTAGCTCATCCAGATAGTGACCACCTGAATATCTGCCAAGTGCAGGTGGCTGCTGATAAGACCGTTCAAATCGTGGCCGGTGCTCCTAATGCCAAAGTCGGCCTCAAAACGATTGTGGCTCTGTCGGGTGCCATGATGCCTAAAGGGAATTTGATTTTTCCGGGAGAACTTCGAGGCGAAAAGAGTTTTGGGATGATGTGCAGCCCACGGGAACTTCAGTTACCTAATGCGCCTCAAAAACGCGGTATCATTGAATTAGCCGATAGTGAACTAGTTGGAACTGCCTTTGACCCAGCCAAACATTGGCAGGGATAAGGGAGAGGATTCAACATCATAAAAAGCTCAGAAATAGGTGAGGTATCCCATAGTAGCCGAGATATAAATAGAGCGAAACGATTTGTGTAGTCGTTTCGCTCTTTTTTTATAGTAATAAATTTAG
>CAUVQK010000260.1:0-3005 GCA_963553705.1 uncultured Streptococcus sp. | reverse complement strand
AATAACAATAGAAAACATTATTTCTCCTCTATTTACCCGACTTTTCTCTCAGCTCACTGAGCATTTTGTGACGAAAATCTTCTAGTTCTTTTTCCTTGTCGTCAAACTCAATCTCGCGGCTGAGCTGGGTAGATAGGCTATTAACCGCCAACAAAATGGCTAGGACTTCATCATCAGCCGCAGGCATTTGCTCTTTGATAGCCTTGTATTTTTCCTTTGCTACCCGTTCTACTTCTTCCATAAAGAGATTATCGTGTTCTGTTGTTAGAGTTAAGGTCTTGTTTCCAAATGTAAATTTATATCGATTCAAATTTGCCATAAAATCACCTCATTGTATTATATCAAAAAAGAAGCCCTTTGTCAGTTATAAAAACACTTAGGACTAGACAGGGACTTTCTTTTTCACCTTTTTTGACATAGCAAGCAGCTGTGCTCTCCTACAAAATTTTTGTAGGATTTTCAATCTTATGGCTTTCGACTTTTCCTTTTTATGGTACAATAGGGGGTATGGAAAGTATCACCCTCATTCCCAAACAGCAAGAAATTCAGGCTTTTGTTAAGAAATATCAGAGCCAGCTGGCTCCCAGCAAGAACCCGCATATTCCATATTTCTTTCGGCTGGATCAGGCAACGGTCAGTGTCTTTAGCTCCGGAAAAGTTCTCTTTCAAGGGGCAAAGGCTGCTCACTACGCTGGCTTTTTTGGCCATCAAGTGACCAAGACCAGTTCTAGTCCTGCTTCTCAGAATTTTGCCCTCATTGGGACAGATGAGGTCGGAAACGGCTCCTATTTTGGAGGTCTAGCCGTCGTAGCTTCTTTCGTCACTCCAGACCAGCACGACTTTCTGAGAAAACTGGGTGTCGGTGATTCTAAAACCTTGAACGATAGCAAGATTCGCCAACTGGCACCTGTCTTAAAAGAAAAGATTGCTCATCAAGCTCTGCTCCTATCACCAGAGAAGTACAACGAAGTCATCGCTTCTGGCTACAACGCCGTCTCTGTCAAGGTAGCCTTACATAATCAAGCTATTTACCTACTGCTGCAAAAAAGTCTAAATCCTGAAAAAATCGTCATCGATGCCTTTACCAGCCAGCAAAACTATAATAAATACCTAAAACAGGAAAAAAATCATTTTCCAAATCCGGTAAGTCTGATTGAAAAGGCTGAAGGAAAGTTCCTAGCTGTTGCAGTCAGCTCTATTATCGCTCGCGACCTCTTTCTGGAAAATCTAGAAAACCTCAGCCAAGAGTTAGGCTATACCCTGCCTAGCGGAGCCGGAAGCAAGAGCGATCATGTTGCCAGCCAAATTCTTCAAGCCTACGGAATGGCCGGTCTGCAGCATTCTGCTAAACTCCACTTTAAAAATACTGAAAAAGCACAAAAACTTTTAGAAAGGTAACCTATGAAAAAATCAAATACTGCCGTTGTCATTCTCAAAGAATGGGGCCTCTTTATCATCTTTATCTCTATCATTATCCTATCACGGCTCTATCTCTGGTCCCCTGTAAAGGTAGATGGCCACTCTATGGACCCTACGCTGGCTAATGGGGAATATCTACTTGTGCTTAAATATCAGTCTATTGACCGCTTTGATATCGTTGTCGCTACTGAGACAGATAATGACGGAACGACCAAGGAGATTGTCAAGCGGGTTATCGGTATGCCGGGTGATACTATTCAGTATGAAAATGATACTCTTTACATCAACGGCAAAAAAACAGACGAGCCTTACCTGACGGACTACATCAAAAAATTCAAAGAAGACAAGCTCCAATCCACTTATACTGGGGACGATTATGATGACAATGGTGAGTTTTTCAGGAAACTCGCAGCTCAGGCTCAAGCCTTCACTGTTGATAAAGATGGCAGTCCTGTCTTCACCATCAAGCTTCTGGATGATGAATACCTGCTTCTGGGTGACGACCGGATTGTTTCCAAGGATAGCCGACAGGTTGGTGCCTTCAAAGCAGAACAAATCCAGGGCGAAGCCAAGTTCCGCTTCTGGCCACTGCTGCCTTTTAAGACCTATTAAGCATACCGAACTCAGTTGAACGTCAACTGGGTTCGTTTTAAAAGAAGAACCTATAAATTATGGAATTTTACTTTTCAGGAACGATTGAACGCATTATTTTTGAAAATCCCAGCAACTTTTTCCGTATTCTGCTCTTAGATATTGAGGATACAGATGCCGAGGATTTTGAAGATTTTGAAATCATTGTCACCGGCTCCATGGCAGATGTCATGGAAGGCGAAGACTATACCTTCTGGGGCAGTCTTGTCCAACACCCCAAATATGGCCAGCAGCTGAAAATTTCCCGCTATGAGCGAGCAAAACCCAGCAGCAAAGGCCTAGTAAAATACTTCTCCAGTGACCATTTCAAGGGCATCGGGGTCAAGACTGCTCAAAAAATCGTCCAACTCTACGGAGAAGATACTGAGGACACCATTGACAAGATTTTAGCAGAGCCGGAAAAGCTGACCCAGATAAACGGCTTAGCAGCTAAGAACCGCGAGACCTTTGTTGCCAAGCTCAGACTCAACTACGGAACTGAGATGGTACTAGCCAAACTGGCAGCCTACGGCATTCCCAATAAGCTGGCTTTTCAAATCCAGGATACCTACAAGGAAGAAACGCTGGATATTGTCGAAAAATATCCCTATCAGCTGGTAGAGGATATTCAGGGGATCGGATTTAAAATCGCTGACCATCTGGCAGAAGAGCTGGGGATCCAAAGTGATGCCCCTGAGCGTTTTCGGGCTGGCCTTATCCACACCTTGCTGACCCAGTCCATGGAGCGGGGAGATACCTATGTCGAAGCTCGTGATTTACTAGAGCATACCATCGAACTCTTAGAAAGCTCACGCCAAGTGGAGCTGGACCCTAGTCTAGTCGCTAATGAGCTGGCTCATCTGATTGAGGAAGATAAGGTCCAGAATGTAGAGACCAAGATCTTTGAAAACAGCCTATTTTTTGCTGAAGAAGGAATAAAAAGTAATCTGGTTCGT
>CAUVQK010000259.1:0-3019 GCA_963553705.1 uncultured Streptococcus sp. | reverse complement strand
AAAATTGTTCAAGAAGCAAAACAGAGTGGTCGAAATATAAAATATTCCGAATTACCTTCTGGGCTTCAAAATCATTCAAATAAAGATTCATTTTTAGATCGATTCAAAGCTTTAGATGAAAATGGTTATAGTCATACAGTTGTTGCTCATATTTCTAAGGACGGGCATTATTATATTCATCCTAACATGGAACAAACTAGGTCTATTACTGTTCGAGAAGCAGCAAGAATTCAAGGCTTTCCTGATAATTATTATTTTCAAAATTCCAGAACAGCAGCTTTTGTACAAATTGGGAATGCTGTTCCTCCAATATTGTCCCGAAAAATAGCTGATACGGTGACTAAACTATTTTAATATTTTAGAAACTAGGTAACTATCTAACAAATTCTGCAAGCAAAAAAAATACAACATTGCAGCGTTCTTTTCAGATGTTGGGGGAATTGAGCTGATATTTGAATAGACCAACGAGTTCCAACTGGTGTAAGCTAATTAGTTTATTAGTATGTATGCCAGATATATCAATTAAAACATCCATACACTCATCTGAATAGTCACGATATCCACGATGTTCAGCAAGAAGGCATTTCCAACTAGGTATTTGGAAATTATTATGAAAGTCTCTATTTTACTGTAAATTCCCACAACCAAGTTCAGTTAATCTGTGCTTGGTTTTTTTATCCCTCCCCCCTTTCATCCCTCTCCGACTTAATACTTTCTTTTACGCCTTAAAAATGATAAAATAAGACAAACAAACTATAGGAGAACATAATGACTAAAGCAAATTTTGGTGTTGTTGGTATGGCTGTTATGGGCCGTAACCTTGCCCTAAATATCGAATCTCGTGGCTACACAGTTGCCATTTATAATCGCTCAGCAAACAAGACAGAGGACGTCATTGCCTCTCATCCTGAGAAAAACTTTGTGCCAAGCTATGATGTGGAGTCTTTTGTAAACTCTATCGAAAAGCCACGTCGGATTATGCTGATGGTTCAAGCTGGTCCTGGTACAGATGCGACTATTCAGGCTTTGCTTCCTCACTTGGACAAGGGTGATATTCTGATTGACGGTGGGAATACTTTCTACAAAGATACCATTCGCCGCAATGAAGAGTTGGCTAACTCTGGTATCAACTTCATCGGTACAGGTGTTTCCGGTGGTGAAAAAGGTGCATTGGAAGGGCCATCTATTATGCCGGGTGGTCAAAAAGAAGCTTATGAGTTGGTAGCCGATGTCTTGGAAGAAATCTCTGCCAAAGCTCCTGAAGACGGTGCACCGTGTGTGACCTATATCGGTCCTGATGGCGCAGGTCACTATGTGAAAATGGTCCATAACGGGATTGAATATGGAGATATGCAGCTTATCGCTGAGAGTTATGACCTAATGCAGCACTTGCTGGGACTTTCGGCTAGTAAAATGGCAGACATCTTCACAGAGTGGAACAAAGGCGAGCTGGACAGCTATCTGATTGAGATTACAGCGGATATCTTGACACGTAAGGACGATGAAGGTCAAGATGGTCCAATTGTTGACTATATTCTGGATGCGGCTGGCAATAAGGGAACTGGTAAGTGGACCAGTCAATCTTCACTGGATTTAGGTGTTCCGCTGCCATTGATTACAGAGTCAGTCTTTGCACGTTATATTTCTACCTACAAAGATGAGCGTGTAGCTGCCAGCAAGGTATTGCCAAAACCAGCTGCTTTTACCTTTGAAGGAGATAAGGCAGAGCTGATTGAAAAGATCCGCCAGGCTCTTTACTTCTCAAAAATCATGTCATATGCTCAAGGATTTGCTCAATTGCGTGTAGCTTCTAAGGAAAATAATTGGAATCTGCCGTTCGGAGAGATTGCTTCTATCTGGCGTGCTGGCTGTATCATCCGTGCCCGCTTCCTTCAAAAGATTACAGATGCTTATGGCCGTGATGCTGACCTTGCAAACCTACTCTTAGATGAATACTTCATGGATATTACAGCTAAATATCAGCAGGCAGTCCGTGATGTTGTCAGCTTGGCTGTGCAAGCGGGAGTACCAGTGCCAACTTTCTCCAGCGCCATTGCTTACTTTGATAGCTACCGTGCGGAAAATCTGCCAGCGAATCTGATTCAGGCACAGCGTGATTACTTTGGTGCTCATACATACAACCGTAAAGACAAAGAAGGTACCTACCACTATTCTTGGTACGACGAAAAATAGGATAGGCCAATGGCAAAGCGAATTTTACTAGTAGAAAATGAAAAAAATCTTGCTCGATTTGTGAGTTTGGAACTGCAAAAGGAAGGCTTTCTTGTAGATTTTGCTGAGACTGGTCAAGAGGGACTGGCTCTGGCTAAAGATGTGGATTATGACTTGCTCCTGCTCAACTACGATCTTCAAGATATGACTGCCAGCGATTTTGCTAATCAGCTGAGCTTGATTAAGCCAGCGTCCGTCATTATCGTTTTGGCTAGTCGTGAAGAGATTTCAGAGCAGCAGGAAGCAATCCAGCATTTTGCTGTTTCCTACGTGGTCAAGCCTTTCATTATCAGTGATTTAGTGGAGCGCGTCTCCATCATTTTCCGCGGGCGCGACTTTATCGACCAGCACTGCAGCCTCTTGAAAATTCCGACCTCTTACCGCAATCTGCGAGTGGATATTAAAAATCATACGGTTTACCGCGGTGAGGAAGTTATTGCACTGACACGGCGGGAGTATGATCTGCTGGTAACCCTGATGGGCAGCAATAAGGTCATGAGCCGTGAGCAGCTGCTGGAGCGTGTCTGGAAGTACGAGAGCGCAACAGAGACAAACGTTGTAGATGTTTATATTCGTTATCTGCGCAGTAAAATTGATGTGGAAGGGCAGCCAAGCTATATCAAAACTGTTCGCGGTGTTGGTTATGCCATGCAGGAATAGAAATTAAAGACTCTGTTCTCCTTAGGAGACGGAGTTTTTTTGCGCTTGTTACAGTATTGATAGGAGAAATAATGCGGACTTTCTGGTTGTTTTATGCAATCGTTTTCGTTAAAATACAGCAAGAATA
>CAUVQK010000258.1:0-3037 GCA_963553705.1 uncultured Streptococcus sp. | reverse complement strand
TGCTCTAACACAGAAGATTTCCAAGCTCGTCGAGCTCAAATCCGCTACCGTGACGAAGCAGATGGCAAGGTCAAACTCCTTCATACTCTCAACGGTTCTGGACTGGCTGTCGGACGCACGGTGGCAGCTATCTTAGAAAATTACCAAAACGAAGATGGCTCTGTGACTATCCCAGAGGTTCTGCGTCCGTACATGGGTGGATTAGAAGTTATAACGCCAAAATAAAAAGCGGATTATCTTGATACTTTGCCTGTATCATTAGGTCTAAGTTCAGACTTATTTTGCTAAAAATAAAAAAATCCGAGATCAACTCAGAGAAAATCAAAAACAGATTTTCAAAGAGCATCATCTCGGATTTTTTGTTATCTTTCTGGCTCGCAATGAGACTGTATAGTAAAAACAAACATAGAGGACGATTACGAAAGATAGCAGAGCTTCTGCATGACTTAGCCAAACAAGACAGGTCCAACCTAGATAATCAAGTCCCAGTCTCAGAGCAAAAGCTGTATTGACAAGAGGAAAGGTCAAAGCTGACCAGCTAAGCTGAGGACCCAATCGGAAAATGCGAGGTAAAAGACATAAAACCAACAGATAAAAGGCTTGCGATAAGAGGAGCAGCAAGGCAACAAACCAACCTTCAGCATCAGCACCAGCCAAACGGATATAACTTCCCAGCAGGAGCGAGAAAGGTGCACAGTAAATGGCCCACTGTGGCCTTAAAGTATCAGGCAGCCTTTGTGACCGCCTAACCTTGTAAAACAAGGGATAGAGAATCAAACTCAGTAGCAGAGCAAAAAACCAAGCCAAATAGGCAAAAAGCGGTTGATGAACTACACCCTGAGTCAAGCTTGCCATGGCCAAGCCAACATATAGGACCGTCCAGCTCGGGGTCAAAGATAATCCCTCAGCCTTAAGCACATACTTCCATGTAAAGATAGCTATTAGAAAAATATGCAGCAACAAGGCCATGTACCAAAGCAGCTGGCCCACCCAAAATAAGCCAAGCTTGCTTAGGTAAGAAGCTAAGAGCATACTGGCCATAGGATAAGTCGCAAAACTCGATAAGAAAGGAGCCTTTTGCAAATCTTGCCGATAGTCCGAAAATGACAGCACTAAAGCCAGTGTCAGATAAATCCAAAGTATCAAAGCTAGACCATTCAAGAAGTGGAAAAAGATAGAATGGTAGTTCAGTAACAGATTAGCTAAGCCAAATAGGCCAAGAATCAACCCAGATAAGAGAATGGGCGGTCGTTTGCTGTTCACGAAGCAACTCCTTTATAGTAATGTTTTGAAGTACCTTTTCAATGACAGTCAAACCTTTGTTTGTCATCATTTCTATGAAACTTCTAAAATATGCCGCAGCTGGACTGCACTCGGTGAGACAATGGGAAGAAAAGCTCCTTCGTTCCAACGGCGGATAAATCCAGAAGTCGAATTACTCAAGTATCCTCTGCCTCCACTAGCCTGCAACTCCAAGAGCAGACTTTGAGCCACTACATCAACTATATCAATTCGCAGCTGGAAGAGCTCCTTAGGACGCTCAACAAAATAGCCAGGCTGGAGAAGTCCTCTCTCTATAGAGCTGATCCTGGATTTCAGTCAGAGCAGCCACTTGCTCCTCCCACTCCTCTCTCAAAATGGAGCGAACTGACAGATTGGCCTCGACCTCCGCCAGAGACTTCTCTGCTAAGCCAAGAGCCAAACCAAACTGATAACCTAGAAAAGCTGGGCGATTTTCTGCCAAAAAGTCCTGGGCATCTTGAGCAAGAATCCATTCCTCTTGCAAAGGCACTTGGTTAAAGGTCAGGGCAGCTGTATTTCCCCCTTGCAAAGATACAAACTCTAAATCCGCTGAACGGGAGAAATTCTCTGCGTCAGATGGCACAGCCAGAACCAGCGGCTGGCGGCTCCCGTCTTCGAAACCAGCAACAAATATGCTGAGAAAGCGATCCGCGCGAGCATTGGTTACCCAAGGCAGACGCCCCTTGAGGTAAAGCTTCCCGTCTTCTTCTACAATAGAGACATTTAACTCTTCTAAGTCCGACAGGAATTTAACAGCATTGGACAGGGCTGTCGCACCTGCATATTCCCCTGACAAGAGCCCTTCCAAATAGTGGTCTCTAAAGTAGGAATTAGCAGACTTTAAGACGTTATCAATAAAGGTCCTTTGCCCCCAAGAGATAAAGGAGGCGGTCAAGGAATGGTGAGCCAGCTCCTTGAGCACTTCAATCACATCCGTATCATTGCCACCTCGACCTCCCAGCTCTTCTGGAATGCCAATCCGAAAGGCTCCTTCAGCCGCGATACTCTCAATCAATTGATTGCCTGCTGCACAGGATTCTTTGTCAATTTGGTCAGCGTGGTCATCCAACCAATTGATAAAATCTTCTGAAAAAAATGTCATTTGCCACCTCCTCAAAGACTAGGCATAAGGCTGCAATTCCGGATTAATTGGCGTATTGGCCAGATTATTGGCATAATTGCAAAGGGTCGCAAGGCTGACACCCAGAACTACATCCAGAGCATTCTCATGCGTATAGCCCGCTTCTAGGAAGTCTGCCAAAGCCTCATCTCCGACCCGTCCCTTAGTATTAATGACAGCAATGGTAAATTTAGCAAGCGTATCTAGCTTAGGATCTGTATCAATCGGAGTACGATTGCGCAAAGCCTCTAAAAGATCATCATTCATTTGAATCTGCTTGATTGAAAAAGCTGTATGACCCGCTACACAGAAAGCACAGCCATTAGTAACTGCAGCCGTAATCTGCACTACTTCACGCTCAGTCGGTGTCAGGCTGTTACGGCGATTGATGGCTCCAACCGTCCGATATGTTTCCAAAGCCGTCGGTGCATTGGCCAAAAGACCGATAAGATTGGGAATGTAGCCACCGTTATCTTTTTGAACAGTTTCCAGGACTTCTTTTACCTCAGCTGGTGCGGACTCAATCGTGTGGATAATAAATTCTGACATATGGAACCTCATTTCTTTTAATTAGAAACTATCTTAACATAGGACCAATGGCTTGTATAATATATA
>CAUVQK010000257.1:0-3048 GCA_963553705.1 uncultured Streptococcus sp. | reverse complement strand
ATTTAGGATCAACCCTAATTGATGAGAGGGAGATTTTTTCATCTTTTCCTAGAAAATTGCCTAGAAGTAGTGTGTAGGGCTGGTCATGCTCTTTCCCTTGAAAAATTGGGGGGACAAGATGACAGTTTTTCTTTCGGAAATATAATCAAGAGATCCCTGCGTTTCTTTGTGACTACATGATTGAAAAAGTGAGTCATTTACTGAAGATTTTATAGCTTTCTTGTATCAAAATCAGTCTTTTATGGTATACTAGCAAAGTGGAAGGAGGAGTATAATGGAAGAATTATTAAATCAGGTCTTACTATCACAGGATAGTGAAGTTTTCAATCAGATATTTGATGATTACTATCCCATTGATATTGCTCTTTCTTTCGAGGCCTTGGAGGATGAGGAAGGGAATCTTCTCAAAACCTTTACAGAAATGGCTAGTGATGATCAATTGGTAGAGATTTTAAAAGAAGCCGAGCCGGAGTTGCAACGACAGATTATCCAATCGATTTCTTTCAAACGTACCAGCACTCTTTTTCATCTTATGCCAGATGATGATGTGGTAGATATTTTGGGTTACTTGAGTGTGGACTTGCGTAAGCAATACTTAAGTATGATGAAAAATACCAGCCAAGAGAATTTGAAAGCTATGTTGGCTTACGATCCTCAGACAGCTGGTGGTCTGATGACGACAGAATTCATTACCTTAAATGAAAATCTGACCGTCTCAGCAACTCTCAATAAATTGAGGGAGATTTCGCCCAATACGGAAGTTATTGATACCTTATTTATTAGAAATGTGCATCATTCGCTAGTTGGCTGGATTGATATTCGTGATTTGTTTATTCATGATGCGGAGATGAAACTCAGTGAATTTATGAATACTCAGATAGTGAGTGTAACGCCAGAGGTTGACCAAGAGGAAGTGGCACAGCTTTCTGCCAAATATAATTTATCTGTCGTACCGGTCGTCAATCATCGGCAGGTATTGCTAGGGATCATCACTATTGACGATATCGTCGATGTTTTGCAAGAAGAGTATCAAGAAGATATCTTGCGGATGGGTGGTGTCCAAGAAAGTGAAGAAATTGGAGGACCTTTCAAAGAATCACTCAAGAAACGCTTGCCTTGGTTGATGATTAACCTAGTGACAGCCTTTCTGGCTTCTGCGACAGTAGCACTTTTTGATGATACGATTTCAAAAGTTGTAGCATTAGCAGCGATTAGTCCTATTATTACGGGAATGGGAGGAAATTCTGCCTCTCAGACACTTGCTTTGGTTATCCAGGGAATTGCCTTGGGGAAACTGGATCTGAAAGAAGATCAGAATTTAGTATTCAAAGAAATCGTGCTAGCTTTGGTTAATGGTTTCTTTACTGGTTTGATTGCAGCGATTGTCATGTTTGTCTTCTATCAAAATTTCTATCTGTCTGTTATTGTGGTATTGGCTATGATGATTAATCTAGCATGTGGTGCTCTATTTGGTTACTTTGTACCGCTGATTATCAAGACCCTGCATCAGGATCCGGCTCTAGCCTCAACCATTTTCATTACCACGGCAACAGATGTGTTAGGTTATCTAGCTTTTCTAGGCTTAGCACAAATTTTCTTACCATTGATTGTATAAAAAATGATACACAAAAAACGCTTGATTTTTCAAGCGTTTTTGTTTTCTTAGTTGTCGAACAAACCTTTAACTTTATCAATAGCATTACTTGCCATTTCATTTCCAGCTACTAATTTTTTAGCTTGATCAAGGTATTCACCGAGTTTGTCTTTGTTTTCTTCGATAAACTTTTTGGCGCCATCAAAGTCTTTCTTTTCAATCATTTCTTTTACTTGGTTAAATAAATCTACTGGATTCATAGTTGTTGCTCCTTGGTATTTTTTTATACTATTTAATCAAATTTCTAATAGAAAGACAAGAATTCTGCTTATTTAAAGGTCACACAAACAGCTTCGGGAACGTAGAAATCGTGGGAGATTTCTGTTAATTTTCCACTCTCTACATCGCGTTTGAAGATGGTTGCATTATCAGAGTCTTGATGGACGGCGATGATATGGTTTTTATCTGGTGTGATGTTGAAATCCCGCGGATTTTGACCATTGGTAGGTACAATCTGGATTAACCCCAAGCTGCCGTCAGCTAAGATTTTATAGACGGCAAGAGAGTCATGACCACGGTTGGAACCGTAGAGGAACTTGCCGTCAGCAGACAAGCGGATAGCAGCTGTTCCATTGGCTCCTTCAAAGTCCTCTGGCAAGGTAGAGGTAGTTTGCAGGTGTTCAAAATGGCCGACTCCATCGTAAATCAGGACTTCAATAGTAGAATTAAGCTCACAGATCAAATAGGCGATTTTATAATGATGGTGGAAAACGATATGGCGGGCACCAGCTCCAGCGGCACACTTGTAGGTATCCAGAGGGGTAATCTTTCCGTCTTCAGCAACATCATAGGTGGTTACTTCATCAGTTCCCAAGTCGCAGGTGATCAGGTATTGATCTGGTGTTAGGTCTGCGTAGTGGACATGAGCAGACGCTTGGTTGGCGTGTGGTCCTTGACCTTGATGGCTAGCTGAGTCAGCTAGTTCAAGTCTGCCATCAGCCAGGCGTCTGTAGACCAAGACTTGTCCCTTATGATAATTAGCACCGTAAACCAAGTTACGCTCTTCGTCGACTGCGACATAGCAAAGCGGAGCCCCCTCTTCAACAACATGGTTGAGGAGCTGACCTGCCTGGTCAAAGGCTGCAATCCCCCCCTGTCCGTCCTTTGCTCCGACAGAATAGAAATGTCCAGCCTTATCAAAGGATAGATAGGTTGGACTGGGCTCTTCAGCAAGCAAGGACAAGTTTTCTAAAGTTCCTTTGTTAGAATTAAAATCTGCCTTGTAAATTCCCTTGGAATCTCTGCGAGTATAGGTTCCAAAGTAAACCGTTTGTGTCATGACATTACCTCTTATATATTTAGATTACTTGCTACTATTATATCATAAAAGCAGAAGATAGGGCTTAGAGCAGAGGATTTGCCTGATTTTCAACAGAAAAGTATTGTTTTTGAAA
>CAUVQK010000256.1:0-3054 GCA_963553705.1 uncultured Streptococcus sp. | reverse complement strand
TGGGCTATCGGAGATATTGCCCACCATAAGAAATGGGGCGATGGGACAGTTCTGGAGGTCTCTGGCAGTGGAAATAGTCAAGAGCTTAAGATTAATTTCCCAGAAGTTGGTCTGAAGAAAGTGCTAGCCAGCATAGCGCCGATTGAGAAAAAATCATGATAAGACAGTCAATTGAAGCCTGGATCTATCATTCAGAGGATGGAGAAATCTTGCTCTTGAGAGTTGAGGATGAGAAACTTTCTTTTTGGCAGCCCATTACTGGTGGGATTGAGAGCGGTGAGAGTTCAGAAGAAGCCTGCCTTCGTGAAATAAAAGAGGAGACTGGCTTGCTCTTAGCTTGTTCAAATCTGACTAGTCTTGGAGATTTTATGGTAAAGATTGATGAAAATCTGTCCATACACAAGAATCTTTTTCTAGTTCTGACTGAACAGAAGGAAATCCAGATTTCTGATGAGCATGTGGGAGCTCAGTGGGTAGCTTTAGACAAAGTTTCGTCACAGCTGTACTGGCCCAGCAATCAGGCGACTTTTGAGATTATAACCGAGAAGCTGTAATATATAGCTTCTCTTTATTTCTTTTGATAAGGAAATTCTATTAGTCAAGTGGGGCGTTTAGTGGTAGACTTATCACATAACTATAGTGAGGTGACCTTATGACACGTGAATTTAAATTTGAAACCCTGCAGCTTCATGCCGGACAGACAGTAGACCCGACAACCAAGTCGCGGGCTCTGCCTATTTACCAGACAACTTCCTATGTGTTTGACGATACTCAGGAGGGAGAAGATCTTTTTGCCCTACGCAAGCCGGGCAATATCTACACTCGGATTACCAATCCAACTCTGTCTGCTTTTGAGGAGCGGATTGCAGCTTTGGAGGGTGGAGTTGGAGCTCTAGCGACAGCTTCTGGTATGGCAGCCCTTACCTATACTGTTCTAGCCTTGGCGCATACTGGCGACCATGTAGTAGCAGCCTCTACCATCTATGGCGGTACCTTTAATCTGCTTAAGGAAACCCTGCCTCGCTATGGCATTACCACGACTTTTGTGGATATTGAAAATCTGGCTGAAGTAGAAGCAGCCATTCAGGACAATACCAAGCTGGTTCTGATTGAAAGCTTGGGCAATCCTTTGATAAATATTCCTGACTTTGATGCTTTGGCAGAGCTGGTTCATGCTCACAAGATTCCGCTGATTTCTGACAATACCTTTGCCACGCCATATCTGATCAATGTCTTTTCTCATGGAGTGGACATTGCGGTGCATTCTGCGACCAAGTTTATCGGTGGTCACGGAACCAGCATTGGTGGTGTGATTGTGGACAGCGGTCGTTTCGACTGGGAAGCTTCTGGCAAGTTTCCGCAGTTTGTTGATCCAGACCCGAGCTATCATGATATCAGTTATACACGTGATGTCGGAGCAGCAGCTTTTGTCACTGCTGTCCGGACTCAGCTCTTGCGCGATACGGGTGCAGCCATGTCTCCCTTCAATGCCTTTCTCTTCCTGCAAGGATTGGAAACTCTCTCTTTGCGTGTAGAGCGCCATGTGTCCAATGCCGAGAAGATTGTGGAATTCTTAGCAGGGCATCCTAAGGTTGAGCAGGTCAATTATCCCAAGCTTGCTGACAGTCCTTATCATGCTTTGGCAGAAAAATATTTCCCTAAAGGCGTGGGCTCTATCTTCACCTTTAATGTCAAAGGTGGGGAGAAAGAAGCTCGTAAGGTTATTGACAGCCTGGAGATTTTCTCTGACTTGGCCAATGTAGCAGATGCCAAGTCCCTGGTTGTCCATCCAGCTACAACGACTCATGGTCAGATGTCGCCAGAGGCTCAGCTGGCAGCAGGCATTACACCAAATCAAATCCGTCTTTCTATCGGTCTGGAAAATGTGGATGACTTGATTGAAGATTTGAGAATCGCCTTGGAATCTATCTAATTTTCAGGGCCTCTAGACAGAGCAAATAAGATTAAAACTAGGTTTTCGCCTAGTTTTTTGTTATAATGAGAGATATTAAAAAATAGCAGGTAATCAAAATGACAATTTCAGTGATTGTTCCGTGCTTCAATGAAGAAGAGTCTATTCCTCTGTTTCATGAAGCTATGGAAGCCGTGAAATATCAAATCCGTGACCAGTTTGAATATATTTTTGTCAATGACGGATCGACAGACCGGACCTTGGCTGTTTTGCGTGAGCTCAGCAGTCGCTGTCCAGACGTGCACTATCTGTCCTTTTCTCGTAATTTCGGAAAAGAAGCAGCGCTCTATGCTGGTTTACAAGAGGCGAGCGGGGATTTTGTGACGGTCATGGATGTGGACTTGCAGGATCCGCCCGAGCTCCTGATTGAGATGAAGACCATGCTGGACACGAATCCTGAGCTGGACTGTGTGGGGACTCGTCGGACTACTCGCGAGGGAGAGCCGCCAATCCGGAGCTTTTTTGCCAATTTGTTTTATAAGCTGATTAACAAGATTAGTCAGGTAGAGATGGTAGATGGTGCGCGTGACTTTCGACTGATGCGCCGCCAGATGGTAGAAGCTATTCTGGAAGTTTCAGAGTACAATCGCTTCTCCAAGGGAATTTTTGCCTGGGTTGGCTTCAATACCGAGTACTTGGAATACAAAAATGTCGAACGAGTGGCTGGTAAGACCTCCTGGAATTTTTGGTCTCTATTCAACTATTCTTTGGAAGGTATTGTCAATTTCTCTGATGCGCCGCTCAACATCGCCTTTTTAGGAGGTATCCTGTCTTGGATTTTAGCCTTTATCCTGATGGCGGTAATTATTATCCGTACCTTGTTTTTTGGTGACCCGACATCGGGCTGGCCGTCCCTTATGACCGTCATTCTCCTTATTGGAGGCTTCCAGCTGCTGACCATCGGTATCCTGGGCAAATACATCGGCAAAATCTTCATGGAAACCAAGCATCGCCCAATCTATGTGATTAAGGAGAAGAGTAAGTGAGCCTTTGAGAGAGTTTTTAGGGCTTGAGTAGCTCATATTAGCTGAGGAGAGATTGTGAAAAATAAAAAAATTAATATTGTCTTATGCTTGTCTTCG
>CAUVQK010000255.1:0-3059 GCA_963553705.1 uncultured Streptococcus sp. | reverse complement strand
GAAGATTGGTCTCCTAGCGCTTGTTTTTAGCTTCCTTATTCTGATGGAAGACTCCATTATTATATTTACTGTTGACCAATACAGCATGTTTCATACAAATATCATTAACCGCAATGTCTCTGAAAATCTTTTCTCTATTAGCTTGTGCTTTTTATCAATCTATTATTTCTTAAACGATGCGCCACTCTTTACTAGCTCTCACTCCAATTCAAAAAGCTACAATCAATCTTTCATATACTCTTTTTGCCAAGATTATCGTCTAACCGAGCGCGAACAGCAGATTTGCCAGCTACTCTTAGAGCAAAAACATAATCAAGAAATCGCTGAAGAGCTCTTCCTTTCTATCGGAACGGTCAAGACACATATTCACAACATTTACATCAAAACAGATGTCAAAAAAAGAGCTGAGCTATTCTCTCTATACAATAATTATTTATATGCTCACTCCTAATCCCCAAAAAACAAGCGCAGTCGTGCGCTTGTTTTTCTATTTTGTGTTAAAATAAAAGGTATGGACAAAATTATCAAAACTATCTCAGAAAATGGTTCTTTCCGAGCTTATGTGCTGGATAGCACAGAGACGGTTCGGACCGCTCAAGAAAAACATCAAACTCAAGCAAGCTCTACCGTTGCACTTGGCCGTACACTGATTGCCAGCCAGATTTTGGCTGCAAATGAAAAAGGCCGGACCAAGATTACCGTCAAGATCCTCGGGACCAGCTCACTAGGTGCGATTATCACAGTGGCAGATACCGAGGGCAATGTCAAAGGCTATGTGCAAAATCCCGGTGTAGATATCAAAAAGACAGCTACCGGCGAGGTTCTAGTTGGTCCTTTTGTCGGCCAAGGCGAATTTCTCGTTATCACGGACTATGGTACGGGCAATCCTTACAACTCCATGACTCCTCTCATCTCTGGAGAAATCGGCGAAGACCTAGCCTTCTACCTAACCGAAAGCCAGCAGACACCTTCCGCAGTTGGCCTCAATGTCCTCTTGGATGAGAATGATAAAGTTAAGGTTGCTGGCGGTTTCTTGGTACAAGTTCTGCCTGGTGCCAAGGAAGCTGAAATCGCCCGCTTTGAGAAGCGAATCCAAGAAATGCCTGCTATCTCAAAACTGCTGGAATCCGATGACCATATCGAAGCTCTGCTGGCTGCCATCTATGGTGATGAGCCATACAAACGCCTGTCTGAAGAGGAAATCCGCTTCCAGTGCGACTGTAGCAAAGAGCGCTTCATGAATGCCTTGGCTACTCTGCCAAAGGCTGACTTAGAAGAGATGCGTGACCAAGACCAAGGGGCTGAAATTATCTGCCAATTCTGCCAGACAGCCTATCACTTTGACCAAAATGACCTGGAGGAACTGATTCGTGACAAATCTTAATACCCCTTTTATGATTGGGAATGTTGAAATTCCCAACCGCACAGTTCTGGCGCCTATGGCCGGCGTAACCAACTCTGCTTTCCGAACCATTGCCAAAGAGCTAGGAGCAGGACTGGTCGTCATGGAAATGGTCTCTGACAAGGGCATCCAGTATAACAACGAAAAAACCCTCCACATGCTCCATATTGATGAGGGAGAAAATCCTGTTTCTATCCAGCTTTTCGGCAGCGACGAGGACAGTTTGGCGCGCGCAGCGGACTTTATCCAAGAAAACACTAAAACCGATATTGTCGATATCAATATGGGCTGCCCGGTCAATAAAATTGTCAAAAACGAAGCTGGAGCTAAATGGCTCAAGGACCCTGAGAAAATCTATAAAATCATCAACAAGGTCCAGTCCGTTCTGGATATTCCCCTGACAGTCAAGATGCGGACTGGCTGGTCCGATAGCTCACTGGCTGTTGAAAATGCTCTGGCAGCTGAAGCGGCTGGCGTTTCAGCCCTGGCTATGCACGGCCGCACCCGTGAGCAAATGTATACTGGTCATGCTGACCTTGAGACCTTGCACGATGTAGCCCAAGCTCTGACCAAGATTCCTTTCATCGCTAACGGTGATATCCGCAGCGTCCAAGATGCTAAACAGCGTATCGAGGAAGTCGGCGCCGATGCTGTTATGGTAGGCCGAGCTGCTATGGGAAATCCTTATCTCTTTAACCAAATCAACCACTACTTTGAAACAGGCGAAGTTCTTCCAGACCTCAGCTTTGAGGACAAGATGAAAATCGCCCACGACCACCTCTCCCGCTTGGTAAATCTCAAAGGAGAATATGTGGCTATCCGCGAATTCCGGGGCCTAGCTCCGCACTATCTGCGCGGTACTGCCGGAGCAGCCAAACTCCGCGGTGCTATTTCGCAAGCTGAAAGTCTAGCTGAAATCGAAGAACTCCTGCAAATTCAAAAATAAAAACGAAAGGAAGCCCATTGGACTTCCTTTTTGTTCTGTTTAGGGTTGGGTTACCACAACACTTGTTACTGAACCATCCGCTCCTGTTGTAATCTGCAGATTGGCATTGCCTTGACCGCTTAACTGCGCATTGTATTTACCATCATCCAGCGTATAGGAGTAGGAAGCGATGGAATAATTATCAGTCTTTCCATCTGCAGACTGGACTGTGAATTGACCATTACCTGATACAGTCACAGTATTTCCATTGGCATCCTTCCAAGTACCAGCAGCCGCTGAGAAATCCCCATCCACCATAGTCAAGACACCTTTATAGCGAGCATTGCTGGCTGCCTGCTTATTCTGAAGCTGACGATTGCTTTCTGGCGATTGGGCTGGTTGAGTTGGCTGAGACTGAGTATTTTGTCGACCTGAAGCTTGCTGCGGCTGCGTTTGTTGGGCTTGAGGCGCTTCGACAGTAGACTGCTGCTGACCAGCAGGAATTTCGGCTTGTCCAGGCTGGCCAACTGCTCCTTCTGAAGAAGCGCTATTGCTAGCCTTAGGAGAAGCGCTGGCCTTGCTGGATGACGCAGCTTTTAAGCTAGAGGAAGTCTGAACAGTCTTGCTATAACTAGCACTTGTTGTACTTTCTTCTTTCTTACCACATGCCCCTAAAAACAAACTAGAAGCCAGAACTGCACCTGCCATGATTTTTTTATAAGTACGTGTTTT
>CAUVQK010000254.1:0-3070 GCA_963553705.1 uncultured Streptococcus sp. | reverse complement strand
ATCTTTTGTACCTATACTTGCTAGGCAGAAGGGACTGATATTAAATATTGTCATTGCAACTCTTATAGTGACTATAATCAATGTTATTGGTTCTTATTATCTACAATCGATTATAGACACCTATATTCCTGAACAAGTAAAAAATACTCTAAGCATTGTGTCTGTTGGATTAGTTATCGGCTATATTCTTCAACAACTGATTTCTTATTCCCAGGAATACTTATTATTAGTCCTGGGGCAAAGGCTATCGATTGATGTTATTTTGTCTTATATCAAGCATGTTTTTCACTTACCGATGTCTTTCTTTGCGACAAGAAGAACAGGGGAGATTGTCTCACGTTTCACTGATGCTAATTCAATCATCGATGCTCTAGCCAGTACGATTTTATCGATTTTCTTAGATGTTTCGATTATTATCATTGTTTCAATTGTTTTATTTTCTCAAAACATTAACTTATTTTTCATTAGCTTGCTTGCATTGCCAATATATACCGTGATTATCCTATCTTTCATGAAACCATTTGAAAGAATGAATCAAGAGACGATGGAATCTAATGCGATTCTATCATCTTCAATCATCGAAGATATTAACGGTATTGAAACAATAAAATCCTTAACAAGTGAACGCCAACGCTATCAAAAAATTGACAAGGAATTTGTTGATTATTTGAAAAAATCGTTTACTTATGGTAGAGCAGAGAGTGTTCAGAAAATCTTAAAAAAATTAGCTCAGTTACTGCTTAATGTTACAGTATTATGGATGGGAGCAAATCTTGTTATGGATAATAAGATGACTATTGGTCAACTTATTACCTATAATTCTCTATTAGTTTACTTCACAAACCCTCTCGAAAATATTATCAACCTTCAGACAAAGTTACAAACTGCTAAAGTTGCAAACAATCGTTTAAATGAAGTTTACTTAGTAAAATCTGAATTCGAAGAGAAAAAAACAGTTCATGATTTGAGCCATTTTAAAGGGGATTTAACGTTAAACAATGTCAGCTATAAATATGGCTATGGTAGAGATGTTATTAGTGATATTAATCTCACATTGAAAGCAGGTAGCAAGGTGTCATTTGTAGGTATTTCAGGTTCAGGAAAAACTACGTTGGCCAAGATGTTTGTCAACTTCTTCAGTCCATCAAAGGGTGATATTTTATTAGATGATGTGAACCTAGAAGATATTAACAAAGAAAGTCTTCGAAGCTATATAAATTATCTACCGCAACAACCGTATGTTTTTAATGGTACCATCCTCGATAATCTTTTATTAGGTGCAAAAGAGGGAACCACTCAGGAAGATATTATTAGAGCTGTTCAAATCGCAGAAATCAAGTCCGATATAGAATCTATGCCATTGAACTATCAAACAGAATTAACGTCAGATGGTACAGGTATTTCAGGAGGACAGCGTCAGAGAATCGCTTTAGCAAGAGCATTGTTGACAGATTCTCAAATATTAATTTTGGATGAGGCAACAAGTAACTTAGATGTACTGACAGAGAAAAAAATTATAGATAATCTCATGGAACTAGACAAGACACTGATTTTTATAGCCCATAGATTAACAATTTCTGAAAGAACGGAGCATGTTATTGTTCTTGATAAAGGTAAAATTATTGAAGAAGGAACTCATCAAGATTTGCTGGATCAAGGCGGTTTTTACGCCCACTTGGTCAAGAGTTAGAAAGGAGAGGACATGAACTACGAATTTTTAGAAAGTGCCGAGTTTTACAAACGTCGCTACCATAACTTTTCCAGCCGTATCATTATCCCAACTGCGGTGCTCCTGGTCTTTATCCTCCTCTTTACTCTCTTTGCGACCAAAGAAATCACCGTTGCGACTAGAGCTACTATCGAACCTAACCGTATCATTACCAATATCCAGTCAACCAGTAATAATGCCATTATTACAAATAACTTGGTGGAAAATAAGGCTGTCAAGAAAGGAGACCTCCTCGTCCAGTATCAGAGTGGAGCAGAGATTGTGCAGGAGGCGACCTATGCTAGTACGCTCGCAATGTTAGAAGAACAGAAACAGCAGCTGGAGTATCTGAAAACTAGTATTGAAACAGGGGACAATCAGTTCCCTACTCCAGATAACTTTGGCTATCATCAGTCCTTTCAAGACTATCTGAACCAAGTAATAACTATCCGTGCCAACACCGACCAGCAGAACGCCACCATTGCCTCGCAAAATGTAGCTTCTGCTAACTCGCAAGCCGAGATGGGCAATCTTATAGCAGAAATCAAATCCAAAATCTTGGATTACCAAACAGCGAAGTCTGCCATTCAAAATGGAACGAGCCTTGCCAGCAATAATCCAGCCTACTCTCTCTACCAAGCCTATCAGGCTCAGGCAGAAGCAGATAGCACAGGGATAGTTAAAAACCAGACTATCGCACAAGTCGATGCCCAGATTGCTCAGCTAGAAAGCACTTTGTCAAGCTACCGTGTCCAGTATGCGGGATCAGGTGCCCAGCAGGCTTATTCGAGGAGTCTAGATAGCCAGATGGAATCCCTCAAAGCTCAGCAGCTGACTCGTGTCGGGCAGGAACTTACCATCCTTGAACAGAAAATTCTTGATGCCAAGGCTGGTAAGGAAATCCAAGCTGGTGTCGCACAAAAAGGCTCCATTATAGCCAGCGAGGACGGCGTTCTCCATCTTAATCCCAAGGAAACAAGTTCTAAACTTGTCCCTGAAGGAACCCTCCTTGCTCAACTTTATCCACTCCTGATAAACGAAAAGAGGGTCAAGATAACAGCTTACATTTCTTCTAAAGACATTGCTAGTCTAAAAGTAGGCGATGTTATTCGTTTTACCACATTGGATGACCTGAATAAACAACAAAAGCTGACTTCTACAATCTCTAGTATCGATACTACTGCCACCAAGACCGAGCAGGGAAACTTCTTTAAACTAGAGGCAGAGACCAAGTTATCAGATAAACAATCTCAAAACCTTCGCTATGGATTGGAGGGACGAGCTGTTATGATTACAGGCAAGAAAACATACTTCCAGTATTACGTAGACCAGTTTTTGAATAAAAAATAAATAGGATGAAGC
>CAUVQK010000253.1:0-3095 GCA_963553705.1 uncultured Streptococcus sp. | reverse complement strand
AACCATTTTTGAGTATCAAATTAAGAACCCGAATCCAGACTGACCCTGCCACTATTATAGTCCAGGCGAATCCCTTTTTGCACATTTGGGATAAAGACATTAAATTCCAGACTGCCATCGCTGGACTTGGCCTCTAAATGTGACCCAATCGGCACTAAATCAGTCTCCGTGACATAAATCAAGGTTACCCGATAGCGCACCCGCTTGTTCTTATCCAAAGCTTTCCGGATCTTTGTCTCATAGTAATTCTGCCCTGTCGAATCCACTTCATTGGCTTGGTTGGACCAAGCCGTCTGCACAGCGATATTGGCAGGATTGCTGGTGGAGGCATCAAAGCCTTTCAAACCACCAATCAGCGAATAGGCCAAGAGATGTCCCCGGTCCACAGCATGATTGTACTCACCAGGGAGGTCCTTGAGTTGATGCCAGCCTGCCGGTACCCATGAAGTATTGGCATTTCCTGTTTCTTCCCGCTTTTTGTACTGGCGGGTGGACTTGGATAAAAAGGCATTCGCCACTGTCGGCAGGGTTTGCCCTTGAACAAGCTTGGTCTTATTGTCAGCGTAGGGTTTGCTAGAAATCCCCGCATCCAAGTCTGTCCTATTCCCATTCACGATAAAGGCGCCAGCTCCATTCCATTCAATGCTGCCTTTAAGCTGAGCTCGGACAGCATCCGTCAGAACGCTCTCAGCCAATTCCTGGCTAGGGGTGCCCTGATCTTGGACTTGCCCAACTCTGATTTCTGAATTTGGACTCTGAAGTGGCTGCTGACCATCCTGTCCCCAGAAATAGCCAGCCAGAGCCAAAATCAAGGCCAGAGTCAGCCCAGCCCAGCCTTGCAGGCTCTTAGAATTCCTTTTCTGACTAGTCTTTCTTTTCATCTTCTTTCTTTCAACTTAGCAAACTGGATTCATTTCAGCCAGTCTGTTCGACTAGGAGCTAGTTTCCAGTAAACTTCCCGATTAATTCTTGCCAGGTTTCTGGTGAAAAAACTGAGCCCTTACCGTTCCCGATAATGTTATAGCCAATCATCAAAGCCACGAAAAAGAGAATCACAGCTACCAAGAGAACCAGTAAAACAAGGCCAATCTGCCGGCCTAAATATTTAAGATTTTCACTCATCGTCTTCTTCCTTTACACGCTTCACTTTGGCTCCCAAGGCTGCCAATTTCTCATGGAATTTATAGTAGCCTCGGTCTAAGTGTACAAGCTTGCTGACCTTAGTCTCGCCTTCAGCAATCAAGCCCATCAGAATCAAAGTCGCACTGGCTCGGAGATCTGTTGACATGACTTCAGCTCCCTGAAGACTGCCGCCACCCCAGATGCGAGCTGTGTCACGCATGATATCAGAGTGCAACCCCATCCGACGCATTTCCTCCAGATGCTGGAAACGGTTCTCAAAAACAGTCTCAATCATCGTAGACTCGCCCTTGGCCATAGCCATGAGCGCCGTAAACTGAGCCTGCATGTCGGTAGGGAAGCCCGGATAAGGAAGGGTCTTGACCGAAACCGGTCTGAGCTTCGAAACATCAGAACGAATCCGAATCCCTTCATCTTCCTCTGTCACTTCCACTCCCATTTCCTGCATTTTGGAAAGCAAGGGACGATTGTGCTCCCAAATGGCATCCTCAATCAGCAAGTCACCGCTAGTCATAGCTGCAGCAACCATAAAAGTCCCTGCTTCGATACGGTCCTGAACCACATTATGCTTAGCCCCGCGCAGCTGATCCACTCCGACAATAGTCAGAGTCTCAGTACCTGCTCCTCTGACCTTGGCTCCCATTTCATTCAAAAAGAGGGCTAGGTCAACAATTTCAGGCTCCCGAGCAGCATTTTCAATCACTGTCGTGCCTTGAGCCAGCGTTGCAGCCATCATGATGTTTTGCGTTGCTCCCACACTGGGAAAGTCCATGTAAATGTGGGCTCCCTTGAGCCGCTCTGCCTTCGCTTCGATGTAACCCGCTGTTTGGGTAATCTGAGCGCCCATGGCTTCTAAGCCTTTCAGGTGCAAGTCAATAGGCCGACTGCCAATCGTACAGCCGCCTGGCATGGAAACCTTAGCATGACCATTACGAGCCAGGACTGGACCCAAAACAACGATAGATGCTCGCATTTTGCTGACGTATTTATATGGCGCCTCCTCTGACAGAGGCTGGGTGGCATCCACCACAACCGTATTTTCTTCCTGATTAAAGTCTACCTGAGTGTTTAAACCGCGGACCACATTGTTCATGGTAAAGACATCAGACAAGACCGGAACATTTTTCAAAACAGACTGACCCTCGCTAGCCAATACTGTCGCTGCTAAAAGAGGCAGCACCGCATTTTTTGCTCCTTCAATCTTGACCTTTCCGACCAAGCGATTATCTCCACCTTGAATAATAATTTTTTCCATACCGATTCCTTACTCTAAATTTTTAAAATCATCCATACTATCATACCATAAAATCAAAAATATGACCTTATAAAGTACCGTTAAAAATCGCCCGGCTCATATCGTAAATACCAATGAAGAAAAGGCTAACCAGATAGCCCAAGGCGATGCTGAACAAGAGAATCAAAAAGCGAATCTTCATGGCATTATCGGCATTAACCTTGAAAAATCTCTCCCACTCAACAACTGTTGACAGCAGATGAAAGGCAAAGAAAATAAAGAGCAAATGACTGCATAATTTAAAAATAACTTCTACCATAACTTTTATTATACCACAAGACTCCAGTCAGGGACGAACTAAACAGTCCTACCCTTTTTCTTTGGAAAAGAAAACTGAGACAGATCTGCCTCAGTTTTGCGTATTCAGTTTGTATTCATGAAGCCAAGTCTCGTCAGATGAAAGATGACTTCCATCAATCCAGGCAAGAATAGCTTCTTAGATTCTTGTTCCGACATTGATCCGGTTGATTGCCCGCTGCAGGGCGATCTTAGCTCGGCGTTCTTGGTCAATCAAGTGCTTATCATGGGCTTCTTCGATTTCTTGCTCAGCTCGGAGCTTAGCTCTCTCAGCCCGACTAATGTCGATATCACGCGCACGCTCAGCTGAGTCCGCCACAATGGTAATGACATTATCTGCAATTTCAATGATTCCGCCGTTGAC
>CAUVQK010000252.1:0-3096 GCA_963553705.1 uncultured Streptococcus sp. | reverse complement strand
AAGACAATCGCCAAATTGAACCAGAAGAAGATACAAGAATAATTAAACACTTCCAGCTTCACGCGCCAGTTACCGCCGCTAAAGAGATGTTTGAAGTTGTCAATAACCACCTCGTAATTCCCCTTAGCCCAGCGCTTACGCTGCAAGTAGTAGGACTTGAGGGTCTCAGGTTCTTGCTGGAAAGCCTCTGAGTTATAAGCCAAGGCAATCAGCTTGCCACTCTGCATAATCTTAAAGGAAATTTCCGTGTCCTCTGTCAAGGCACCATTTTTCCAACCACCAATACTCTTAACAAACTCAGTGTTAATCAAGAAGTTTGTACCTGGAATCCGTCCAATCTTGAAGAGATGCCACATACCTACGTGGTAAACACGCTGAGTTACAACGATTTCTTGGTTGATACAACGGGTCAGGAAGTTCTGGTTGGCATTACGGGTCTTATTGCGTCCGAAAGAAGCAACGTGGCGTTCTGGATCTTCTAAGACTTTCTTGACTAGGAAGTAGAGGGCATTCTTTTCTGGCATGGCATCCGCATCGTAGACACAGATATATTCACCCTTGGCCATCTTCAGGGCATCATTCAGCACCCCTGCCTTACCTCCCGTACCAGTACGGTCTGTAATTATAACATTGCGTCCAGCATACTCAGGCATAGCCTGTACTTTCAGCATTTCCTGATAGGTATCGTCCGAGCAGTTGTCCGCAAAGAGCAGAACTTCCACTCGATCATGAGGATAGTCCAAATCCAGAATGGCCTTAGTTGTCTGAGCGATAACCACATCTTCATTGTGGGCTGGGACAACGACTGTAACCATAGGATAATGTTCCAATGGGCTGGTATCCACGTTGAAGTCACTGCGTTTCATCCAGAAATGCACGGAAGAGCATAGAATAACCAAAGCCCAAGCCAGAGACATCCAGATGGAGAACAGAGTGACAATCATAATAAGCTGACTAATCATGACGAGTCACCGCCCTAAAATTTTTATTAACCCGATTGTAGATAACCAGATAATAGATGAAGAGGACAAAAAAACTAATAGCAAAAAAGATACTTAGCACCATAGATACGATAAAAAATACTTCAGTTAAAGACATGTGTTTACCTCCTAATATTCTACGATAATGTCGGTTTCAAGCTGACGCTCCAGATTGCTCAAAGCGTCGTCAAAATTATGGAATTTATCAATGTTTTGAGCATTCAGTTTTAAGCTGCCAGACTGAAACTGAATTTCTTGGTCAGTTTTCTTATTTTCAAAGCGCATTGTCGTCAAATCGGCACGCACTTTCTCTTGGAAATATTCCTTGACTTCCTGATCCAGATCTTCTACCAGAACGAGAAAGTTACCATTGGATACATAGTAAACTGTTTCTACATTCTGGAAGTCCCAGTTGAGCAGTCGTAAAATTCTCTTGAGCATCCGCTTGTACTCCCGAGAGTGAATTTGATAAAAATGATGATTGTGCGCCCAATGCACTAGCAAGGCCTGAAAGGCTGGAGCTTCTTCCAGATGCACCTTCTTAACTAGCTCATCATAGGCCTCAGCAGCATCTTCACTGTCATCCTGCACTAATCCCAAACGCTGATGGAGATAGAAATTCACTCGGCTGGTCAGCCAAGCGCTTACAGGGAAGACGTAAAGCAAGAAGAAAACTTGATTATCCGGCAGATAAGTTACATCAAAGAGCAAGACCAGGGTTGCAATAACTACACCTAAAATCATAGCCCATGTCACCAAGAGATCGGATAGGACAAAGACACTAAAAATACCTAATAAAATCAGCGCGATTCCGATATAAAATATGTTTGCTGCAAAATTCCAACTGTAGAAAAGAATTAGTCCAATTGCCAGTACAAAGACTGCTAATGATTTTTCTAGTCCTTTTTTCCTAAACATTTTTTACTCCTGTCTTAAATTCTTCCGGCCTAGCCGTCTGCTTAAAATAGTGAGCTATTGCTTGAGCAATCCGCTCAGAAGCCTTACCATCACCATATGGATTGCTGGCTTGAGCCATCTCTTGATAGAGTGACTCATCTTTCAGCAGGGCTTCCATCGCCTCTGCTACTGCTTGAGTTTCTGTACCAACTAGCTTCAATGTGCCGGCTTCAACTCCTTCTGGTCTCTCTGTTGTATCACGAAGTACCAGTACAGGCTTACCTAAGGAAGGCGCTTCTTCCTGTACTCCACCTGAGTCTGACATGATAAAGTAGCTTTTAGCTGCAATATTATGGAAATCAAACACATCCAAAGGCTCAATCAGATGAATCTTCTCATTGTCACTCAGAATTTCTCTGGCCGCCTCCTGAACCGCTGGACTCAGGTGAACAGGATAGACAATTTCCACATCATCATGGGCATCTACAATCTGCCGTAGAGTTCGAAAGACCCTTCTCATCGGCTCTCCTTGATTTTCCCGACGATGCATAGTCACTAAAATCATCTTGCGAGCTGGATCAATACGGTCAAGCACTTCGTGCTGATAATCAGCCTGGACGGTCAGCTTGAGAGCGTCGATAGCTGTATTTCCTGTCACAAAAACCGTTTCTGCTGGATGGTTCTCCTTGAGCAAGTTAGCCTTACTCTGATCCGTTGGCGCAAAATACAAGTCGGTCAAAGAGTCGGTCATCTGACGATTCATCTCTTCTGGGAAAGGAGAGTATTTATTCCAAGTCCGCAAACCAGCTTCCACGTGGCCGATACGAACTTGATTATAAAATGCTGCGAGACTAGCTGCAAAGGTTGTTGTCGTATCACCGTGCACCAGCATGATATCTGGCTTGTTTTCCTTTAAGATATCATCCAGTTTATGCAGGATCTTGACAGTAATGTCTGTCAGGGTTTGATTCTTCCCCATAATATCCAAATCATAATCAGGCTCAATCTTAAAAGTTTCAAGCACCTGATCCAACATCTGACGATGCTGAGCAGTCACAACTGTTGTCGTCTCAAACAAGTCTGCCTGCTTCTTCAGTTCAATAACCAGTGGAGCCATCTTAATTGCTTCTGGACGAGTTCCAAAAACAACCATTACCTTAATTTTCTTCATTTTTCCTCACCAAAAATCAACATTGTTATATTAACTAGATCGGAAGAG
>CAUVQK010000251.1:0-3100 GCA_963553705.1 uncultured Streptococcus sp. | reverse complement strand
GCATGTTGAACGGTACGATTACAAGTCTGTCAGACAAGTGGTCTTCAGCACAATTGAGCGGTAGTGTCGATATTCGTTTGACTCAACCACGTCGTGTTGTCAGATGGGTCATGGATCATGCGGGAGCTGGTGGAGAATCCGTAAACGACGGTTTGATGAACACCAAGGACTTTGACCTTTATTATAAAGATGCGGATGGTGAATGGAAGTTAGCTAAGGAGGTCCGTGGCAATAAAGCGCACGTTACGGATATCACTCTTGACAAACCAATTACTGCTCAAGACTGGCGCCTAAAAGTTATCACTTCAGATAACGGAACACCTTGGAAAGCCATTCGTATCTACAACTGGAAGATGTATGAAACCTTGGACACAGAAAGTCAAAATATTCCAATGGCTAAGGTAGCTGCTCGTTCACTTGGAAACCATCAAGTTCAACTTGGTTTCTCTGATGTTCCAGCGGGTGCAACTATCACCGTTTACGACAAGGCAGATTCACAAACACCAATTGCAACCTTGAAGTCTGAAACTGGAGGCGACTTGGCAACAGCACCATTGGGCTTTGACAAGCAACCAACTCTCCTCTACTATCGTACCCAACTACCTGGCAAAGAAATCAGTAACACCTTGGCAGTAGCGATTCCGCAGGATGAGAGAAAAATTGCTGCAGTTAGCCTTGAAAAAGGACCTAAGAAGATAGTTTACAAAGAGGGAGAAAAACTTGACCTTAGAGGTGGGACTCTCCGTGTTCAATACGAAGGGGGACAAGCCGATGAGCTGATCAACCTTACTCACTCAGGTGTGACAGTATCTGGCTACAACGCTCATCAAAAAGGGGAACAAAAGCTCACAGTCAGCTACCTTGGACTTCCAGTTACTGGTGCCTTGAAGGTACAAGTGACTGGTCAAGATGAAGGGAAGCCGAAAGAAGTAGCAGGCTTGTACATTACTCAGAAACCGAAAACAGACTATCTAGTAGGAGAGCAACTGGATCTTGCAGAAGGTCGCTTCGGCGTTCTCTATGATGATGAGACAGAAGAAAGTCATGCCTTCACAGATCAAGGTGTTGAAATTACGGGCTACGGTGCTCAAAAGACTGGCCGTCAAACCTTGACCTTGCATTACAAGGGGCACACCGCTGAGTTTGATGTCTTGGTTTCTCCAAAAGCAGCTGTCAACGATGAGTACCTCAAACAAGAAATCACTGCTGCCCAAGGCCGTCAGTCAACTCTTGCCTACACCTTCTCAAGCGAGGACAAACAAGCAGCACTAGTAGAGAAGCTCAATGCAGCGAAAGCTGTTGCAGAAAACCATGATGCCAGTCAAGAAGAGGTCAACAGAGCTTTGAATGAGTTGAAACAAGCAGGGACAGACCTGGATGGAAATCAACGTTATCAGACTGCTAGAGAAGAATTGGAAGGCTTGCTCGAATCTGTCCGTGAAAAAGATTCCCAAGCTGAGTTGATTGAACAAGCAGAAACTTTATTAGCTTCAGAGATGCCAACTCCTCAAGCGTTTGCAGAAATGAAAGAAAAGCTAAATAAGAAACTAGCTCCTGCAGAAGAAAGTCACCATGTTGGAAGTATGGATCCAAATGAAGTGGCTCCAACGGTTGAGGCCCTCCCTGAACTAGTTATTGAAACTGAAACAACAGCCTTTGAACGTCAGGAGCGACCAAACTCCGAACTTCTCAAAGGACAACGCCGTATTGTGCAAGCTGGAGTTGAAGGTCAAGTCCGTCGCTTTGTAGAAGTAGATAGCCAAGGCAAACGCACTCTTCGTTCGACTGAGGTAGTCAAGGAAGCAATCCCAGAAATCACCGAAGTTGGAACAAAAGTTCTATCAAGCAACCAACCAGCTGAAGGTGTGAAAGATTTAGTTCTAGAAACTCCGAAACTGGAAATTGAAGAGGGGACAGTTTCCTTCGAACGTCAGGAACGGTGGAAGAAGATTTGCTCTTGAAGAAGCTGGATATATTTACACAAGACTAGGAAATCCTACAACAACAGTTTTAGAAAATAAAATTGCAGCTCTTGAAGAAGGAGAAGCTGCTGTTGCTACATCATCTGGTATGGGAGCTATATCTTCAACATTATGGACTGTTTTAAAAGCAGGAGATCATGTTGTTACTGATAAAACTTTATATGGTTGTACTTTTGCTTTAATGTGTCATGGACTTACAAGATTTGGAATAGAAGTTACTTTTGTTGATACCTCAAATTTAGATGAAGTTAAAAATGCTATGAAAGAAAATACAAGAGTTGTTTATCTTGAAACACCTGCTAACCCAAATTTAAAAATAGTTGATTTAGAAGCACTTTCTAAACTTGCTCATACAAATCCAAATACTTTGGTCATTGTTGACAATACTTTTGCAACTCCATATATGCAAAAACCTTTAAAATTAGGTGCAGATATTGTTGTTCACTCTGTAACAAAATATATAAACGGACATGGAGATGTAATAGCAGGTCTTGTTATAACAAATAAAGAACTTGCAGATCAAATTCGTTTTGTAGGTTTAAAAGATATGACAGGAGCAGTTTTAGGACCACAAGATGCTTATTATATCATTAGAGGTATGAAAACTTTTGAAATCCGTATGGAAAGACATTGTAAAAATGCTAAAAAAGTTGTTGAATTTTTAAATAAACATCCAAAAATTGAAAGAGTTTACTATCCCGGACTTGAAACACACCCTGGTCATGAAATAGCAAAAAAACAAATGAAAGATTTTGGAGCAATGATTTCTTTTGAACTAAAAGGTGGTTTTGAAGCAGGTAAAACTTTACTAAATAACTTAAAACTTTGTTCATTAGCAGTTTCATTGGGAGATACTGAAACTCTTATTCAACACCCAGCATCTATGACACACTCACCT
Organism: uncultured Streptococcus sp.; assembly: GCA_963553705.1. Taxonomy (GTDB): domain Bacteria; phylum Bacillota; class Bacilli; order Lactobacillales; family Streptococcaceae; genus Streptococcus. The sequence goes on along the minus strand of CAUVQK010000251.1, from coordinate 220 downwards.
TATACAAAAGAAGAAAGAGAAGCTGCTGGAATAACTGATGGCTTGGTTAGATTATCAGTTGGTCTTGAAAATGTTGAAGATATTATAGCAGATTTGGAACAAGGACTAGAAAAAATTTAATTTCACTCATTTATCTTCATTCCTTACTTGTTTATGGTTGTTGTAAACTCTATTACAACAACCATTTAACAAACATATAAATTAGTTTTTTAAAAATACG
>CAUVQK010000250.1:0-3107 GCA_963553705.1 uncultured Streptococcus sp. | reverse complement strand
TGCAAGCCCTGACCTTCCCTGTCAGCATGCACTGGGCCAACAACACCTTTGAATATATCCGTCCGGTCCATACCTTAACTGTGCTCTTAGGTGAGCAGGCCTTTGATTTGGATTTCTTGGACATCAAGAGCGGTCGTACCAGCCGTGGACACCGTTTCTTGGGGAAAGAGACGGAGATTACTTCAGCAGATTCCTATGAAGATGATCTACGGGCTCAGTTTGTCATTGCCAGCCCTCTTGAGCGGGGTGATATGATTGTTGAGCAGATTCGAGCACTGGAAGAGGAGCACGGAGTTTCTGTAGAGATTGACGAAGACCTGCTTAATGAAGTGTTGAATCTGGTAGAATATCCAACTGCTTTTCTAGGTAATTTTGATGCCAAATACTTAGAGGTGCCTGAGGAAGTGCTGGTAACTTCTATGAAAGAGCACCAGCGTTACTTTGTTGTGCGCGATAGTGAAGGCAAACTTTTGCCACACTTTATCTCTGTCCGCAACGGAAATGCAGAGCACTTAGAAAATGTCATCAAGGGAAATGAAAAAGTCTTGGTGGCTCGTCTGGAAGATGGGGAATTCTTCTGGCGGGAAGACCAAAAGTTGGCTATTGCTGACTTGGTTGAAAAGCTGAGCAATGTGACCTTCCACGAAAAGATTGGCTCTCTGGCAGAGCACATGGAGCGGACTGGCAAGATTGCTGCTCTCTTGGCGCAAGAAGCAGGATTGGATGCTGATGAGACAGCTGACTTGGCTCGTGCAGCAGCTATTTATAAGTTTGACCTGCTGACTGGCATGGTTGGTGAGTTTGATGAGCTGCAAGGTATCATGGGTGAGAAGTATGCTCTTCTGGCTGGTGAGAATGCTGCAGTGGCAGCTGCCATTCGGGAGCACTATATGCCGACATCAGCCGATGGCGAATTACCTGACACCAAGGTCGGAGCAGTTTTGGCGCTAGCTGATAAGCTGGATACCATTCTTTCTTTCTTCTCAGTTGGCTTGATTCCGAGCGGATCTAATGACCCATATGCGCTACGCCGTGCCACTCAGGGTGTTGTGCGTATCTTGGACAAGTTTGGCTGGAACATTGACTTGGCTCAGCTTCTTGCTCGACTTTACGAACTCAAGTTTGATAGCCTAAGTTATGACAATCAAGAGGCTGTGCTAGACTTCTTCCGTGCCCGCGTTGAGAAGATGATGGATCGCGGCATTCCGAAAGACATCGTGACGGCTGTTCTTCAAAGCACTAACTTTGTCGTACGCGATTTGGTAGAAACAGCTGCGCTCCTAGCAGAAAAAGCTCAGGAAGACAACTTCAAGTCAGCAGTCGAAAGCCTGTCTCGGGTCTTTAATCTAGCTGAGAAAGCCCAAGGGCAAACGGATGTCAATCCAGCTCTCTTTGAAAATCAAGAGGAAAAAGACTTGGCTGCGGCCATTGAAGCAGTGGAGCTGACATCTGACTTAGCGGCCAATTTGGACCAACTCTTTGCCCTCAGTCCAGTTATTGATGCTTTCTTTGATCATACCATGGTCATGGCAGAAGATGAGGCAGTGCGCAGCAACCGCCTAGCTCTCCTAGCGTCTCTGACAGCAAAGGCTGGACAGCTGGCCCAGTTTAATCAGATTAATAGCAAATAAAAGGTAAGAGAGGTAGAATCATGGATCCTAAAAAAATTGCCCGTATTAATGAACTGGCTAAAAAGAAAAAAACGGTCGGTCTGACTGGAGCTGAAAAGGTAGAGCAGGCCAAGCTTCGTGAAGAGTATATCGAAGGCTACCGTCGCTCTGTTCGCCATCACATCGAAGGAATCAAGATTGTTGACGAGGCTGGAAATGACGTGACGCCTGAAAAGCTGCGTCAAGTTCAGCGTGAGAAAGGCCTTCACGGCCGTAGTCTGGATGACCCAGAGTCTTAAGTAAATATAAAAAATCCCTCGCTAGGAAGCTAGAAAGTTCCTGTCGAGGGGTTCTTTTATTCTTGTTTACGTTTTTTCAAAATGCGGAGGGCTACATAAGTGCAGCTAACGATGATGGCTACATCCAGCCAGAAAATCCAAGGCTCCGTGATACGGAAAAAGAAATAAGCAGCGATGGCAATAATGAGGGACAGAATGCCTAGATCCATTTTTTCTTTGAGATTAAGTCTCATAGGTCTTTTTCCTCCTTTTTTTGTGCTTGACGAATCTTTCCTTTGGCAATAAAATGCATAATCAGTCCAAATCCAAGACCTGCGGCTAAACCAGTTATAATAAGTTTTGGCTGAAGCAAAACTTGTAGGATATCTTTCTTTTCCATGACAGCTATCATGATGCCGAAGAGAGGGTAAAAGAGTAGCCAATAAGAGAAGCCTGCTTTGAGGCCAGCATGTTTCATAGCTTTTTCTTCTTTTTCATCCTGAAGTCCTAGCTCTAGATCATCAATTCCTTTGCGCCGTGCTTGGATGACTATATAGACACAGAAGCCGAGGATAAGGATTTCCAGCAGGATAGGATAGGCAACAGCGATAATTTTGGGCCAGCGAAAGGCTAGGGGAAAGGCGATGGCATTGCCAAAAATCAGAATAAAGAAAAGCCAAATAAAGCCTATATTTCCTAGATGCTCAGCCTGTTGGCGTTTTTGCTCGTCCAAAGGTCCAGTAATGCCGTAAAATCGTTTAATCATCTTGTCTGAGAATGTTTCTTTTTTCATGTTTGTTTCCTTTCTTTAGGTATGAATGTTGCTTCAGGGAAAAACTCTTAGTCATTTGAATCTTCATCTGTCAGCTGGGGTTCCCAAAAGAGGGCGTTGAGGTCAGTATCCAGCGCTCTAGCCAGATTGATACAGAGCTCGAGGGTGGGGTTGTATTTGTTGTTTTCAATCATATTGATAGTTTGCCGCGATACCCCGATAGACTTTGCCAACTCTAGCTGAGACATCTTTTTTTCTTTTCGAAATTCTTTGACACGATTCATTACACCCTTCCTTTCTAATTCTATAACTGATAACTTTCAGTAACTTTGTCAGTTATATTTGACTTTTATTTTATGCTAGTATAATACTTTTTGGAAAAAGTGTCAAGTATATATGACAAAAAATTTAAAGAAGGATTTCATCCGCTTACTTTTTCTTTTAAAT
>CAUVQK010000249.1:0-3115 GCA_963553705.1 uncultured Streptococcus sp. | reverse complement strand
AGCAGTGGAGACACTACTCGTTGGTCAACAGTCCTGATCGCCAAGGTCAAGACTATGCTCATTTCATTGCCTTATGGAGTTAAAGCTTGAACGGTAAATACTTGCTTTATCTGTGTTTAAAACAATGAGGCGAATAACCTGACATGCAAACAACCCTGCCGAGAATTGGCGGGGTATTCTTTTTGTTGAAAATTTTTCAAGTATACAAATAGTTGATTGCCTGCTACTTAAGCAAAAGAAAGGAGACACGCGATGCAAATTGACGATCATCCGGAACCGCACATACACAGCCAATCGCTGATTTGTGTCGTTCTGTCCTCATAAAGTGATTGGTCCCTGTGTATGAAAATTATTAATCATACATCAAGGAGAAACCAATGAAAACAGTAAAAGAAAGATTAGTTGCTGCGCTGCAGCTTCCTGTAAAAGAAACTCTGGTATTTTACAAGAGTTCCTTTCGCGGCCTGACAGAAGAGCAGGTCGAAGAAAATCGTGACCTCTATGGTGAAAATATCATCACAAAGGGTCAGGAAGACTCTATTCTAAAGAAAATTTACGAGTCTATCATTAACCCCTTTACAGTCATCTTATTGGTGATTGCCCTCGTGTCCTTAGTGACCAATGTTTGGCTGGCTAAGCCTGGTGAGGAAGATCCGACGACTTCCATCATCATTGTTGTTCTGGTGCTGATTTCTGGAGGCATTCGTTTTGTTCAGGAATTGCGGAGCGACCGCGCTGCTAGCAATCTGTCTCGGCTGATTGTCAACACGGCTACGGTTATCCGTGAAGGAGCAGAGCAGGAACTGCCGATTGATGAGCTTGTTGTAGGAGACATCATCAAACTTAGTGCTGGAGACATGATTCCTGCAGATGTACTGCTGCTGGATTCGCGTGATTTCTTTGTTCAGCAGTCCGGCCTGACAGGCGAAAGCGATGCAGTAGAAAAGGTCTGTCTGGCCAAGTCGGATGGGCAAAATCTAGATAGCCTTTTAGAAACAGAGTCGCTGGCTTTTATGGGAACCAACGTTATTTCCGGAAGAGCTACAGCTCTGGTGCTGGTGGTTGGCGATGAGACCATGATGGGAGCCATTGAGCAGACGCTTAACACCTATGATGAGCCGACCTCTTTTGAGCGCGAGATGAATAGCATTTCCTGGCTCTTGATTCGTCTGATGCTCGTCATGGTTCCAGTCGTGTTCTTCATAAACAGTCTGACAGACGGCGACTGGCTGGAAGCAGGTGTCTTTGCCCTCAGCGTTGGGGTCGGCCTGACTCCAGAAATGCTGCCTATGATTATCACAGCGAGCCTGGCTAAAGGTTCTATTATCATGGCTCAGGAAAAGGTCGTGATTAAGAAGCTGAATGCCATCCAAGACCTAGGAGCTATTGATATCCTTTGTACGGATAAGACGGGCACACTGACCCAAGACGAGATTGTGTTAGAATACCCGCTGGATATTCATGGAGATTTGGACTTAGCAGTGCTCCGTCGTGCTTTTCTCAATTCCTACTATCAAACTGGTCTCAAAAATCTTATGGACCGGGCCATTATCAATCGGACGGAGAAAGAAGCAGAAAAGCATGAGATTGTCCGTAATCTAGACCAAACCTTTAAGAAAATTGATGAACTGCCCTTTGATTTCGAGCGTCGTCGTATGAGTGTCATCGTCAAGGATGATGAGGATGTTATCAGCATGGTGACCAAGGGGGCCTTGGAGGAAATGCTGGCTATCTCTAGCCATGTAGAATACAAGAAACGCATTACAGTACTGACTGAGGAGATTCGTCAGGAAATCCTTGCGGAAGTAGCTCAACTCAATGAGCAAGGGCTGCGTGTGCTTGGTGTTAGCTACAAGTCAGACTTAGAAGAAGATTACGACTATGAAGTCAAGGATGAATCTAACATGATTTTGACGGGCTATCTGGCCTTTCTAGATCCACCTAAGTCATCTGCGGCTCCAGCTATTGAAATCTTGGCTGAGTACGGCGTTGCTACTAAGATTTTGACCGGTGATAATGATAAGGTGACCCAGGCAGTTTGTGAAAAGGTTGGGTTAGATGTAGATAATATCTTACTAGGTGTAGAGGTGGATGCCTTATCTGATGAAGAATTGAGTCAGGCAGTGGAGCATACAACGGTTTTTGCCAAGCTCTCACCTGACCAAAAAGCTCGGATCATTCTCCAACTCAAGGCTAATGGCCACAAGGTTGGCTACATGGGTGATGGTATCAATGATGCACCTTCTATGAAGGTAGCAGATGTGGGTATTTCTGTTGATACAGCTGTCGATATTGCCAAGGAAACAGCAGATGTCATTCTGCTGGACAAGGACCTTATGGTTCTGGAGAAAGGGCTGGTAGAAGGGCGCAAGGTCTATGCCAACATGACCAAGTACATTAAGATGACGGTCAGTTCCAATTTTGGGAATATCTTTTCTCTCCTCTTTGCCAGTATCTTTTTGCCATTTCTTCCTATGGCACCAGTTCATCTGATTGTCCTCAATCTAGTTTATGACTTGTCTTGTATAGCTCTGCCCTTCGATAACGTTGACAGTGAATTTCTCAAGAAACCACGGATTTGGTCTGCTAACTCTATTACCCGCTTTATGGCTTGGATTGGTCCTATCTCATCCGTTTTTGATGTTTTGACCTATTTGTTGCTCTACTTTATTATCGTACCTATGATAACAGGTGGCAACTATCAAGCTGGTAGTGGGCAAGCAGAAACCTTTATCACTCTTTTTCAAACAGGCTGGTTCGTTGAGTCCATATGGACCCAGACCATGGTTATCTACATGCTGCGCTCACCTAAGCTGCCATTTGTGCAAAGCCGTCCTGCTTTGTCTGTCATTGTGACGACCATGGCAGCAGCCCTCTTTGTTACTTCCCTGCCATACAGCCTCTTTGCGTCAGTTCTGAAGACAGCTCCGCTAAATGGCACTTATTTCCTTTTCCTCCTCTTGATTATTGCGCTTTATATGGTTAGTGTAACCCTTGTTAAACACCTTTATATCAAGCGCTATAGAGAATGGCTATAAGGTGAAGAAAATCTTTGAAAAGGCTTGCTTATGGCAAGCCTTTTCACTCTTTTTTTGATATAATAAGAAGAATAAAT
>CAUVQK010000248.1:0-3128 GCA_963553705.1 uncultured Streptococcus sp. | reverse complement strand
ACATTTTATTATATAAGGAATTCCGCAGCAAAGTCAAGACTGTTGTTTACAAAAATCGACCAAGATATAAAAAAGCTGCGACTAGAATTTCTAGACAAGATCCCAGTCACAGCATCTATAAATTATTCATTTGAGCCAGGTTTCTCTCATCGGTCAGACATCACAAAATTTCAACATAGGTGCTGTATTTTTCCTTGACTTTCAGAGCGATATTATTGTCCGTCACAACTGCACTGAGGTTGTCCAGCCGGTAAAAAGAGTAGAAAGAATAGCTGTCAAACTTGCTGTTATCGGCTACAATGTATTTGCTGATGGCATTGTTAAGGATAATCGCGTCGCCGTTGCCTTCCTCTTCATTGCTGGTGGTAACATTATGACCGTCAATGCCATTCGCTCCAATAAAGGCCTTAGAAACCTTGATTTCTTTCAAAAGATTATTGGCAAACTGACCGACAAAGGTTTGAGTCTTAGCCCGATAACGGCCGCCAATCAGAATTAAATCTAAGTTGGCTCTTTCTTTTAACTTTTCAAAAATTGGCAGCGAATTGGTGACAATGCTGATATTTTTGCCATCCAAATAGTCTCCGATAAAATCGGTTGTGGTGCCTGACCCAATAAAGACCGTATCCCCGTCAGCAATCAAATCCGCACATTTACGGGCAATCTGCTTCTTCTCCTCAACATTCAGCATTTGCTTTTCTGAGTGGGAAATCTCATTGAGAGCATTTTTGACCTTCTTATGGGCTCCGCCATGAACTCGGGTCAGCATGCCCTGCTTCTCCAAATCAATCAAATCCCGACGTATGGTCATATCCGTGACGCCCAGCATTTCCTTGAGGTTTTTAACAGCAACCACACCTGTTTGATCCAGTTCTTGCAGAATGATTCTATGTCTACTTTCTTTCATTTTACATTCTCCTTTTGCTCCTGAATTTCTTACATACTCACCTTCACCTTATTATACAACAGTTCCAGCATATAAACAAAGATTTGTGAATTTTTTTATTTTAAATAGCTGATATGTTGAATTTTGATGTCGAAATTAGTTGAAATACTTTGAATCCTGTTCTATAGCAAAAATAAGGCGATTATTATTTACTTTGAAAAACAGGACTGCTTCAATCAGCATGATTAAGGAAACTACATTGGCTCTTACTTATATTTCTGTGGGACAGACGGTAACCGGACTCATCGAACAAACAAAAAAAGAGAGAACTTGCATTCTCTCTCGACGCTAAAATTGCCGCCAACTCTAATTAACAATCTGCCTTATTTATCACCCTTGTTGCGGATAACAAAGCCGGTTTTCTTCTCGCTAGAAGTATTGCGTGGCTTCTTGTGATCCTTGCGGTAGCGATTTTCTTTGTCAAAACGCTCGTCTTTGCGACCTTTCTTAAATTGATCGCGACGGCCACCTCGGTCACGGCGATTGTCATTACTGCGACGGTTGCTATTTCCGCCCCGACTGCCCTTGCCTTTTCCACCAAAGCCTCCGCCAGACGGTTTAAACGGCAATGGTTTTTCACGGGCAATTTCTACTTCAGGAAGGGCATCTGGATCCTGCACTGTCAAGCTGAGGATATACATAGCCAGCTCTTCTGGGCTGAATTCTGCTGCTAACTTGCGGGCATCCTTGCCAAATTTCTCAAAGTTAGAACGGATGCTTTCGTCAGCAAAATCGCGTTCAATCTTCTTAAGAGCAACTTTTTTCTTAGCTTGGAAAGCTTCTTCTGCAGTCGCAGGCTTGAGGCCTTTCATGCGCTTCTTGGTTAGATTTTCGATAATTTGCAGATAGCCCATTTCATTTGGCGCTACGAAAGTGATAGACTGACCTGACTTACCAGCACGACCAGTCCGACCAATCCGGTGAACATAACTTTCTGGATCCTGCGGAATATCGTAGTTGTAGACATGGGTCACACCAGAAATGTCCAATCCACGCGCGGCCACATCTGTCGCTACCAAGACATCCAGATTGCCGTTTTTAAAGTCGCGTAGAACGCGAAGGCGTTTGCCTTGGTCCAAATCACCATGGATACCCTCTGCTCGGAAACCGCGGATTTTCAGGCCACGAGTCAGCTCATCCACCCGGCGCTTGGTCCGGCCAAAGACGATAGACAGCTCAGGCTGCTCCACGTCCATCAGGCGGGTCATGGTATCGAATTTTTCATTTTCTTTGACACGGATATAATACTGGTCTACAAGCTCCGTCGTCAACTCTTTAGCAGCAATCTTGACATGCTCAGGCTCCTTCATAAACTTGACACCGATACGCTTGATAGCATCCGGCATGGTCGCTGAAAAGAGCAAGGTCTGACGCTCTTCTGGCACACGTGAAATGATAGACTCAATATCTTCCAAAAAGCCCATGTTAAGCATTTCATCCGCTTCGTCCAAGATTAAGGTTTCAATCTGATTCAGCTTAAGCGCCTTGCGTTTGATCAAATCCAAGAGACGGCCAGGTGTTCCTACGACGATATGAGCACCAGACTTGAGGGCCTTGATTTGCTTTTCGATGCTGGAGCCACCGTAGACAGAACGCACCTTGACACCCTTGCTGCGGCCAAAACGGAAAAGCTCTTCCTGACTCTGCACGGCCAATTCACGGGTTGGAGCAATAATCAAAGCCTGCACAGCAGGATTATCTGTATCAATCTTCTCCAAAGTTGGGAAGCCAAAGGCTGCTGTCTTTCCTGTCCCTGTCTGGGCCTGACCAATAACATCCTTACCTGCCATAGCAAGTGGAATTGTCTGCTCTTGAATAGGGCTTGCTTCTACAAAGCCAGCTTTTTCAATCTCTGCTAGTAATTCAGCAGATAAATGTAATTCATTAAATTTCAATGTTCTTCTTCTTTCTAAAGGCGGTGCGAAGCCACCTTATAAGGCTTTTGATACTCAACTATCGAAACATACCAAGCACTTGTTGCTTGTTAAATCTCGATTTTCTGAGAGTATTCGCTCTTCTCTTCATAAATATGGTCTCTCAAGTCCAGGCACTAAAAAAGCGCCGACTCGGTCGCTAGTTCCCACTGAATAGAAAAACTATATTTCTGCAACCAATCTAGTATACCACAAAAGCACCTAAAAAGATAGGACTTGGCTGTAAAATATTTTATTAGAGATTCTTT
>CAUVQK010000247.1:0-3142 GCA_963553705.1 uncultured Streptococcus sp. | reverse complement strand
GGATTTCTTCCAGGCTTTTTCTTTTGAAGGAGAAAACTTAGTCAAAATTGAGTTTCCATCTAGAACAAACGATAATACGAAAAGACCGCTCGTTTGGGTGGTCTTTCTTCTTGCTATAATCGGTACAGCATCAAATAATCATCTTCCCTTTCCTCAACCGTGAAAAAGCCCAGTCTTTGATAAAAGCCAACGGCGGGATTGTCTTTGGAAACGGAGAGAGAGACACCTGGATAGCCTTTGGCCTTAAGCAAGTCCAGCATGGCTGTCATCAACTGCTGCCCTAGACCTTGACTTCTGAACTCAGGCAGAAATGAAATGGACAGAGAGGGAGTCCGGTCGTCATAATAGCCATAATCTTTCATGATGCGAACCCAAACAGCTCCGACCAGCCGGCCGTTCACTTCTGCTGCTAAAGCCCAATCATCTGGCTGCTGGCCAAAGTCCTTGATATACATCTCTAGTTCTGGCTCCTTCAAGATACTTCTGGGCAGCGACGCTAGACCTTGGGGGATAAAAATAGCTTGGTAAAGAAATTCCTCTAAGAGCGGGACTTCCTCTGATTTTAAGGGCCTAATCTCGGCCATGATTTCTCCTTCTAGATCAACTGCTCCTCGCCTACGCCAGCCTCAGCTAAGATTTTGGCAACTCGGTCAAACTGCAAGCGAAAATGCTCCAGCTTGTGGCCGTCTGATCCCACTGAAAAGCGCTGGCCGCCCAGCTCCTTGACTAGATAGAGAGCGTAGATATAAAGTTCCTCGTGACCATATAGATACATGGACTTGCAGTTGAGCTCAAAAGCCAGACCATGGTCAATCATCTTTTGAAAAAGCTGTCGCAGCTCTGGTTCAAAAGTTTTTAACTCCTCTACGGTAAGATCGAATTTGCGGAAACCATAGTCAAAGTGAGCTAGTACATCTGCTGGCACAGCCTCAATAGCCTCCTCTAACTCTATCAGATAGGAGGGAATCAGCTCCATCTTGTCCAGCTGCAAGACCGGATCTTCCAGATAGTCAAAACTGCCATTGTGGTGAACCGATAGGAGCTTGAGGTCATAATCCTTGTCTGCTAGGAAAGCTAGGATATCGTCTTTACGAGGAGCGTAATAGCCAATTTCAATGCCCTTTTTGATGCGGTTGCCATATTGCTGGTTCAGCTCTGCTATTTTTGCTGAATAGGCCTCATAGTCAGGCACATCATCGTGGGGCGAGGCAGCTTCGTAAGGGTAGGGATTGGACAAATCATAGTGCTCAGTGGTAACAATCTCGCCCTCGTAATGGTCCAGATAGTCACAGAAATCCGCCTCAGAATCATAGGAAAAATAGGTATGAAGATGGTTGTCGCGCATGCTGGACCGCCTTTCTGCAAATCTTATATCCGTTTAGTATTGGTCGATTTCAGGTCGATCATGAATCCGGCTCTGCTTGCCCTGTCGAGCCTGGAGGACGGTCTCTACCTCTTCCAGACTGACGCCAGTCTCGACGAGAGCGACCGCCAGATGGTAGAGCAGATCAGCTGTCTCATTGGCCATCTCGTTCTTATCATCATTTTTAGCCGCAATGACCACTTCTGTCGCTTCTTCACCGACTTTTTTGAGAATCTTGTCCAGCCCCTTGTCATAGAGATAGCTGGTATAGGAGCCTTCCTTGGGCTCTTTTTTGCGTTTGAGGGCTTCTTGATAGAGGGTTTCTAGCATAGTATCTCCTTGTTACTGTCCTTATTTTACTATAAAATACAATTCTTTCCAATGGCAGGCCGGAATCTCGATACTGACTTCTTAGTTTTATTCTTGCATTAACCAAGTACTAAAGTAAAGCAAGGAAGCTTTTAGTCAGTTTTGCCGTCTTCTTCATCCCAGATTGTATGAAAAAAGCAGGATTTAGCACCGGTGTGGCAGGCAGCTCCCAGCTGATCTACCTCAATCAGCAGGGTATCTAGGTCGCAGTCAGCTGTGATTTTTTTGACGGTCTGGTAGTGGCCGCTGGTGGCTCCCTTATGCCAAAGCTCCTGACGTGACCGGCTCCAGTACCACATCTGACCGCTGGTGCGGGTCAGATGGTAGGCTTCTTCATTGAGATAGGCCAGCATAAGGACTTCTTTGCTGGTGTGGTCTAGGATAATGGCAGGTATGAGACCGCCTTGCTTTTGAAAATCTAACTTCACTTCTGTCATCAGATGCGCACCTCCAATCCAGCTTCCTGCATGGCTTTTTTGGTCTCTGAGATGGAGACCTGACCATAATGGAAAATCGAGGCTGCCAAGGCACCCGTCGCTGCAGTCTTTTCAAAAACTTCTAGGATGTGCTGGCTATTGCCAGCACCACCAGATGCGATGATAGGAACGGAAACCACTTGGGAGACGGCTTCCAGCATTGGCAAGTCAAAACCAGACTTGGTCCCGTCCTTGTCCATACTGGTCAAAAGAATTTCCCCCGCTCCAAGACTGACAGCTTCTTGAACCCAGTCTAACAGGTCACGACCGCTGTCCTTGCGGCCACCAGCCAGATAGACATGCCAGCTGCCATCCGCTTCTTTCTTAGCATCCACGGCCAGCACCACACATTGACTGCCGAATTTCTCAGCGCAGTCAGCTAAAAGCTGAGGATTTGCCAATGCTGAGGAATTAACCGCAACCTTATCCGCCCCAGCCTGCAGCATCCGCTTCATATCCTCAACCGTGCGAATGCCACCCCCGACGGTAAAGGGAATGAAAACCTGCTTCGCCACGCGCCGGACCATCTCGACCGTCGTGTCCCGCTCCTCATGGGTGGCGGTGATGTCCAGAAAGACCAACTCATCGCAGCCTGCTTCATAGTAAGCCTTGGCCGCATCAACTGGATCGCCCACATCAGTCAGATTGACAAAGTTGATACCCTTGACCACCCGGCCGTCCTTGACATCCAGACAGGGAATGATTCGTTTTTTCAGCATGGCTAGCCCCTTTCTGCTTCCTTGATCTGCTCTAGGCTAACTCGTCCACTGTAATAGGCCTTGCCTACAATGGCTCCAGCCAAGCCTAGCTTTTTCAGCTCTTCTAAATCATCCGCTGACTGGATACCGCCAGAAGCAATAACCTGAGCATGCTTGAGGGACGCCAGCAATTTTTGATAATGCTGGATATTGGGGCCAGTCAGAGTCCCGTCTCG
>CAUVQK010000246.1:0-3156 GCA_963553705.1 uncultured Streptococcus sp. | reverse complement strand
CCGATTAAAACTGGAAGAAGAACAGTCAGAGCCACTTGAGCCACCGTTCCCAGACTAGCTAGGAGAAAGAGCCAGCGCGCCTGCAGCAAATCTCGAGTCAAACGCCTCAAGCTGCTAGGTGATGTCTTATGCTTCATGCTTGCCCTCCTCTCCTTGACTATGCTGTGAGTGATGGATTTCTCGGTAAATGGCAGATCTGACTAGGAGTTCCTCATGGCGACCAAGGGCCACCTGTTCTCCCTTATCTAGGACTAAAATTTGATCCGCTGAGCGCAAACTATTGGTCCGCTGAGAGATCAAGACCAGACTGGTCTCAGTCAATTCATTCTTAATAGCCTGCAAGAGTCTAGCCTCTGTCAGATAGTCCAGAGCAGAGGTTGCATCATCTAAAACCAAGAAAGGCGCCCTCCGCAAGACAGCTCTGGCAATGGTTAAACGCTGACGCTGACCGCCAGAAAAATTCCGACCAAAGGCCTCTACAGTCGCATCCAAGCCACCTTCCTTCTGAGAGACAAAGTCTGCCGCCTGAGCAATCTCTAAAGCCTGCCACAAGTCTGCGTCTGTTGGCTTAGTTGACAATCCTAAAGTCAGATTGGAGCGAACAGTTCCTTGGAAAAGCTCCGCCTTCTGAGGCACCAGACTGATCCAAGACCGCCATTCGCTCAGATTTTTAGGACTGCGTCCTTGAGAAAAGATGGTCAACTGACCAGCAGCCACAGGATAGAGATGAGACAGCAGCTGAACCAGAGTAGACTTACCTGAACCTGTCCCACCAATAACCCCCAAAGTCTGACCTCTTTTCAAATCAAAAGTCAGACCAGTCAAGGAAGGACTAGCTGCATTTGGATAGGAAAAGCTGACCTGCTGGACTTTTATAGCTTGATTTGGCAGAGCCGTTTCCTGCACTAATTCCTGTAGGACATCTTCTTCTGCTTGCTCGAATACCTGACTGATACGACCTGCACTGATATAGCTTTGATTGAGCGAGTTGACCAGCATAGCCAGCTTGAGCAATTCCACCAAAATCTGCAATAAATAATTGACCAAAGCCACTAGCATCCCCTGAGTCAGCAAGCCCTTGCCGATAAAGCTATTCCCCTGCCAAATCACAGCAATCAGAGTACCATTGACTGTAAGAAAGGTCAGAGGACTAATCAGACTAGCCAGAGCTCCCGTCCTGATTTGCCAGGTTTTATAGAGCTCGTTGCGATTGCGAAAGGTCTGAACCTCGCGCTGGGTCTGACCGAAAGCTCGTATAACCCGCATGCCCTGCAGCTGCTCACGAGTCAGATTGACCAGTTGGTCTGTCAGCTGGCGAATTTTGGCATAGAGAGGATTCATCAGACGAGACGTGAAAACGATAATAGCCGTTAAAATTGCCACCATGAGCAAGAACCACAAGGTAATGACCGGACTGATAGTAAAGGCCATGATAATGGAGCCAAAAACGATAATGGGCGCCCGCAGAAAGAGACGAAGAAATTGATTGATGCCCGTCTGAATCTGATAGGTGTCACTCGTCAGTCGAGTCACCAAGCTAGAAGTCGTCAGCTCATCCCGACTAGCCTTGGGCAAACGCAGGATTTTTTGATAGAGGTCGCTTGTCATCTGACGAGTAAAGCCCACAGCTGCCTTTGACGAATAATACTGGGCTACCACTGCTACCATCACTCCCAAAGCAGCCAAGCCCATCAAAAGAAAAACCATCCAGTAGAGATGGGAGCTGTCGTGTCTAGGAATGGTCTCGTCCACAATCCCCGCAATCAAAATCGGAACCAAGAGTTCAAAACTGGCCTCCAAGAGCTTGAACAAGGGCCCCAGCAAAGACTCCCTGATATAGCCCTTGAAATATTTCAATAAATCTTTCATACTGCCTACTTCTCCATTAAACTGTATTTATTTTACCATAATTTTCAAAGGCTAAAAAATATTCTCCTTCTGACCAGCAGAAAGAGAACATTAATATTAGACTTCTTGTAAGTTCTGGCTTATTTTCTTTAGAACCATATGCAAAAATGGCGTTACAGCAAATAAGAAGCCGCCTAAAACTATAAACGTCCAGTCAAAACCAAAGTAATCAATCAACCAGCCCGTCACAGGGAAAAAGACAATCATACTCAGGCTGAACATCATAGAGTAGACACTAAGCATGGTCGCCCGTACTTCACTTGGCAGCTGCTTTTGTAAATCATTGTCAAAAATCGGCTGGAAAAGAGCATACAAGGCGTTGCTGATTAGATAAATCAAAATATAGATGATTGGCGTTCCAAAATAGGAGAGCAGGTAGCTTGCTCCAGTTAAAAGTACCACTGAAGGGAAAAGTTTTAGGGCAGAATATCTCTTTCCAATCACACTCGCCAGATAGACCGCTAAGATATTCAAAGCACTGCCAATCAGCATGACCAGCGAAATCTGCCAATCTTTTAAATCAGGCAATTGATTTTGATAATAAAAATAAAACATACACATCAGCGTTCCGATGATTTGGGAAAGAATCATCCAGACAAAAAGACTAGGATTTCTCTGCAACTCCTCTTTGACAGCCCAGATAATCTTTTTCATAGTCAGACGTTCTGCTTTCTCTGCTTTGACACTTGGCTCTTTCAGCATCCAGGTCAAGAACAGAACGATGACAGAGGTGCCAATCATGATATAGTAGGTCAGATGCAATTGTCCATGGACAAAAAATCCAGCCCAAACCGTTCCCAAAGACCGAGTCGCCTCAGCCACCCCAGACATAAAACTGGAGATGGATAAATAATGTTCCTTGAGGCCGGCCTCCACAGATGAATCATAAACCATGGCCGCACTTGTCCCCGAATCAAAATTATAGGACCAAGCACTAATCACCATAGCCAGTGCATAAACCCAAAAGTTCCCCTGCCCCGCCAACATGAGAACAGAAGACACAATCCCAGCTATCCGGCTCAGATAAAGATTGGTCTTGTAGGAAAAGCGATCCGCCAACATCCCAGAAGGAATTTCACAAATGACGCTAGTCGCATGAAAAATACTTTCCAAAAGCCCAATCTGCCAAAGGGACATGCCGTTTTGACTTAGAAATAAAATCCAAAAACTAGTAATGCCTAGAAAGGCAAAAAATTCTACTCCGGCCATAAGACCGATATTTTTCCGACAACTTCTTTTAAACATATT
>CAUVQK010000245.1:0-3168 GCA_963553705.1 uncultured Streptococcus sp. | reverse complement strand
TGCTCTATGAAATTTATTTTTCAATAGGCTTTAGATTGCTACCTTTTATTTTACCAAAAAAAATAGATTATTTCAGCTATTTTGTGGTCTAGGATTTACAAGTTTTCAGAAAATCTTGCTATTTTACTCTTGCTAGGTTTGTAGTCGATCTTGTGCTGCTTTAGGAAGTCAAGGAAATTTTCCTTTCCTTTTTCAAAATCTTCAACCTCGACTTCAAGTTCGAAGTCTGTTTTGCCAAAATAGTGGCTCTCATCCAGAGCCAGCAGACCAATTTCGTCTTCCTTTTCATAGCGGATAGTCTCTAGAGAACCTAAAACTTTTAAGTCATAAATGGGAAGTTCTTTTTGAATCAGGGTATCTAAAATCTCGCCGGCAGGAAAGATATTGTTCTGTAAAATATTTTCAGTTTCTTCTGGTGTCAAGTTTTGATTTAGTTCCAAGGCTCCGACTTCTTGAGGAATCTTGAGCGTCAGCTCAGCTTCGCGATGGTTAAAAGTTCGCACTCGAAAAGCCATGTGAGCATGACGAATACTTTTCTGGTCTGACTCGATATAGTAGTTGGTTTGGCTAACGGGAGTGATGTCAGCAAACAACTGGAGCAAACGGTCGTGCTCTTCTTTTGTCAGCATGGTTTTAAATTCAATTTCTAAGTGGGTCATTTTCAAGTCCTTTTCTTTGCTTTTGTTTGAAAGCGATTTATGTTATAATAACAGTTGTGTTTATTTTATACAAAAAATAATGATATGACAAGGTAAGTGTATGACAATAGAATGGGAAGAGTTTCTAGACCCCTATATTCAAGCGGTTGGAGAGCTGAAAATTAAGTTGCGTGGGGTGCGAAAGCAATACCGCAAGCAGCAGCGTCATTCCCCGATTGAGTTTGTGACCGGGCGTGTCAAGCCAATTGAGAGCATTAAAGAAAAGATGGTTCTGCGAGGCATTCGCGAGGAAAACATCGAGCAGGAGATGCAGGATATTGCAGGCTTACGGGTTATGGTCCAGTTTGTCGATGATGTGGATGAAGTTTTAGAAGTCCTGCGAAACAGGACAGATATGCGGATTATTCAGGAACGGGATTACATCAAAAACAAAAAAGCCAGTGGCTATCGGAGCTACCATGTGATTGTAGAGTATCCAGTTGATACGATTAATGGTCATCGGCTTATTCTGGCTGAAATTCAGATTCGCACCCTTTCGATGAATTTTTGGGCTACGATTGAGCATTCTTTGAATTACAAGTATAAAGGAGAATTTCCCGAGGAAATCAAATGCCGCTTGGAAACCACAGCTAACCTAGCCTATCAGCTGGATGAGGAGATGGGTGCTATTCGTGACGCTATCCAGGAGGCGCAGGCCCTCTTTGACCCTCTTCACCGCAAGTTAAATGACGGTGTGGGAAATAGTGATGATACAGATGAAGAATACAGATAAAAAAATAGCGATAATCCGCAATCGGAAAAGACAGAGCGAACAAGTTTATCAGGATTTGAAGCAGAAGCTTAAACAGAATGGCTTTATTTTAACTCCTAAGAATCCCGACATCGTGATTTCGGTGGGTGGTGACGGCATGTTGCTGTCGGCTTTTCATATGTATGAAGAACAGCTGGATCGGGTTCGCTTTGTTGGTGTACATACAGGCCATCTCGGCTTCTATACGGACTACCGTGATTTTGAACTAGATAAGTTGGTTGAAAACCTTAAATTAGACTCTGGTGCTCAGGTTTCTTATCCAATTTTAAATGTCAAAATTACTTTTGAAAATGGTGATACACGCATCATTCGTGCTTTGAACGAAGCAACAATCAAGCGGTCGGATCGGACTATGGTAGCCGATGTCATTATCAATCGGGTTCATTTCGAACGTTTCCGAGGAGATGGGATTTCAGTTTCTACTCCGACGGGCAGTACAGCCTATAACAAATCTCTAGGTGGAGCGGTATTGCATCCGACAATCGAAGCCTTGCAGGTGACAGAAATTGCCAGTCTCAACAATCGGGTCTATCGGACGTTGGGCTCGTCGGTCATTGTTCCTAAAAAGGATAAGATTGAGTTAGTGCCGACCCGCAGTGATTATCACACTATTGCGGTCGATAATCAGACTTTCTCTTTCAAAAACATTGTCCGCATTGAGTATCAGATTGACAATCACAAGATACATTTTGTGGCTTCACCAAGCCATACCAGCTTTTGGAATCGTGTCAGAGACTCCTTTATTGGAGAGTGCAAGGAATGAGGTTTGAGTTTATTGCTGATGAGCATGTCAAGGTAAAGACCTTTTTGAAGCGACACGAAGTTTCCAAAAGCCTCTTGGCAAAGATAAAATTTTCCGGCGGAAACATTCTTGTCAACCATCAACCTCAGAATGCTATTTATCTCTTAGATATTGGTGATAAAGTGACGATTGACATCCCGTCTGAAAAGGGATTTGAGAGTCTGAAAGCTGTTGATAAGGACTTGTCTGTCATCTATGAAGATGAGCATTTCTTGGTTCTAGATAAGCCGGCAGGGGTGGCTAGCATTCCCAGTGTTAATCATTCCAACACTATGGCTAATTTCGTCAAGGCTTACTATATTCGTCAGGCCTATGAAAACCAGCAGGTGCATATCGTGACGCGTCTGGATAAGGATACAAGTGGGCTCATGCTTTTTGCTAAGCATGGCTATGCTCACGCCAGATTGGACAAGCAGCTGCAGAAGAAGCTGATAGAAAAGCGCTATTACGCTCTAGTTCGGGGGACTGGTGACTTAGAAGAGCAAGGTGAGATTATTGCTCCGATTGGACGCAACGCTGAGAGTATCATTACGAGGCGCGTGACAGAGGATGGCAAGTATGCTCACACCAGTTACAAGGTCATAGAGCAATTTGGAGATGTCTATCTGGTGGATATTCATCTTCATACTGGGCGGACTCATCAAATCCGGGTTCACTTTTCACATATTGGCTTTCCGCTTTTGGGTGACGACCTTTATGGAGGGAGTTTGGAACACGGAATAGAGCGCCAAGCTTTACATTGTTATTCTTTGAAATTTTATAACCCTTTTAGCGGACAGGAAGTTGAGCGTGCCAGTCCTTTGCCAGAAGATTTTAAACAAGTTATTGAGAAATTAAAAGATTAAGAGACAAAGGAGTTTTAAGAAACATGAAAATTTTTGATTCAATTCGTGAAG
>CAUVQK010000244.1:0-3219 GCA_963553705.1 uncultured Streptococcus sp. | reverse complement strand
TCATACAGGTACCGTTTCGGGCAATCCGAGTCGGCAGGACGCAGTCAAACATATCCACACCACGGATAACACCATCGATCAAGCTATCTGGCGCCCCAACTCCCATGAGATAGCGGGGTTTGTTTTCAGGCAGCATAGGCGTTGTGAAGTCTAGCACTGCATTCATCTCTTCGTGGGACTCGCCAACAGCGAGACCTCCGATAGAGTAGCCTGGGAAATCCATGCTGACCAAATCTTGAGCAGACTGGCGACGCAAATCTTCAAAGCCAGCTCCTTGAACGATACCAAAGAGGCCTTGGTCATGTGGACGACTATGAGCTTTAAGCCCACGCTCTGCCCATCGGCTGGTCCGCTCAATAGACTTTTTGACATAGTCATAAGGCTGGTAGAACTGCGGGCACTCATCAAAGGACATCATAATGTCACTGCCCAGATTGTTCTGGATGGAGATGGCCTTTTCTGGTGATAGGAACATTCTGGAACCATTGAGGTGGTTCTTGAAAGTTACTCCTTCTTCTGTGATATTGCGGCTGTCAGCTAGAGAATAGACCTGAAAACCGCCACTATCCGTCAGAATAGGCTGGTCCCAGTTCATGAACTTGTGCAAGCCACCTGCACGAGCAATCAGCTCATCGCCCGGCCGCAGCCAAAGGTGGTAAGTATTGGACAAGATGATACCAGAACCCATTTGCTTGAGCTCTTCTGGTGACTGGGTCTTGACCGTCGCTTGGGTCCCAACCGGCATAAACATAGGCGTCGGAAAGGTCCCATGAGGCGTGATAATCTCCCCCAGACGAGCACCTGTGTACTTTTCTTTTTTGATCAAACGATACTGAATCGGTGATGTTGACATGTTTCCTCCTACTGGGAAAAACAGTCCCAGCGATTTTTCTTCTATATAATGAGCAACAATAGCTCACAAGATACCGTATGATTTTACCAAAAAAACTTCTATCTGTCACGGGGTATGATATAATGTAACAGACAAATTCAAATGGAGGAATTATGAATCTAAGTAACATCAGAGCTCAGGCTCGTGCCATCCGGAGCCAAACGAATGGGATTTTTCTTTTGTTTGCAGCTCCGACTCTTGCCGGTATCCTAAACATCTTGCTTTCTCTTATTGGGAATCTAAGAAACTCCGTTTCCGACCTGACATTCAGCCAGTTCATATATTTTCTGATTAGCCGAACTCTTTTTCCGACGACCATTCAGTTTATCACGTCTCTCCTGCTGCTTTCTGCCAGCTACACCATGATAACCGTCATCCGCCACAAAAAGGATGAGGTCCGCTTTTCAGATATTGGGCATCTTTTTACGAGCAAGAACTTCACACCTGTTTTCAAAACCGTTTTGCTCAAGCAGCTATTGCTTTTCCTTTGGAATCTTCCTATATTTTGCGGGAGTCTTCTGTCCGTCTTCAATGCTTATAAGATTCTCAATATTTCGGAAAAACTTCCTGCCCATACTGTGCTGACTGCTCAAAGCGAGGCAGGACAGCAGATTCTTCAATACACTCCTAGTATGTTACTGGGAAGCCTCTTGATATTGGTTGGTCTAGGCATCACCGTTCCTCAGTACTACGCATATTCTCAAGCAGAGCTAATCCTATATGACCAGCTTGAGACTGACACCTACCAGGGAGCTTTCTCTGCTATCCGTCAAAGCCGGAAGCTAATGAAGGGCTATAAAGGAAAGCTATTTTTGCTGGATCTGAGCTTCATCGGCTGGAATTTATTGGCCAAAATGACTTATGGCATACTGAATATTATGGTTCTCCCTTATACAGCGACTGCTTACATTCTCTTTTATGAGGAATTGAAAAAAGAAAAAGCTATTTCAAAAGAAAATAACCCGCAAACATAGGACTCCTTGTCCTAAGCTCGTGAGTTGTTTTTTTATTTAGTATTTTAGTCTGGCCTGTCAAGGGCAGAGCGG
Source organism: uncultured Streptococcus sp. (assembly GCA_963553705.1). Classification (GTDB taxonomy): domain Bacteria; phylum Bacillota; class Bacilli; order Lactobacillales; family Streptococcaceae; genus Streptococcus. The sequence continues at coordinate 1,281 of CAUVQK010000244.1, read as the reverse complement.
ATTTTATCAAAGTCTGCCTCTAGTGAGTCCTCATCTGTGAAGATGGATTCCTCTTCCCAGCCTAAAAAGTCTCGCTCTTTCCACCAGCGCTTCATGTCGGCAGGGGAAAATTCTTCTTGTTTAGCTCTGGTCTGATGGCGGCGGACTGTTTCTTCAAAAGATAGGTCATAGTAGTAAGCAAAGACCTGCGGAGCGAAGAGTTTTTTCAACCGCTCTAGCATCTGTCCGTAAATGTCTGTTTCATAAAACCCTTCTACCAGAACCAGCAAATCATGTTCGTAACCGAAGCGAGCCAGTGTTTCCGTCAGGCCAATAGATAAATTTCCAGGCTCGACTTTTTCCCTGAGCATGTCCCGTCTAACAGTATCCTGCGATATCAGGAGAGTCCCTCGGCCGTAGTGAGTCTGCAGTTTTCTGGCCAGGCTAGACTTGCCAGAGCCCGAATTGCCACGAATGATGACTAACTTGGCCATCTTATTCGCCCAGAATCAAGCGAGTGTGCTCGCGCTTAATACAGCGGTCCATGACAATGTCATCCCGACCGGCAGTCCGCAAAATTTGCTCAGCCTCCTCACTCTCCAAGCCCAACTGAGCCCAGAAAATCTTGGCATCCGACTGCAGAAAATCCAGTGCCACATCCGGCAAAAACTCACTGCGACGGTATACATCGACAATATCCACCGGAAAAGGAATGTCTTTAAGACTGGCATAAACAGTTTCACCAAAAATCTGACTGCCCGCTGCCCGCGGATTGACTGGAATAATGCGATAGCCTCGCTCTTGCATCTCCTTGGACACACGGTTGCTGGTTGTTTCTTCGCGGTCAGACAGTCCAACAACAGCAATCACTTTGCTATTGTTCAAATAATGCTTGACGATGGCATCGCTAGGATTTTGAAAATGATAAGTCATAGGCTTCCTCCTCATTCATAATAAAGCTAGATAGTTTTGCAGTGTTTGCGTCTTAACTGAATCCGAGCTAAACACTGTGGAAAATAAATAATCCGTTCTAGGAGCATGACTCCTTCGTCCGGCTGCCTAATTTTCAGTCGGTTTTTGACGCTCTTTGTATCTTGATTTACTTTGCTTCGTACCAAGTTTGGCCGGCATTTTCATCAGCTACTAATGGAACGGCCAACTCAATCGCAGCTTCCATGGTTTCTTTGACCAGCTGGCGGACGGCCGTTAGCTCGTCATTTGGCACTTCCAGCACGATTTCATCGTGAACCTGCAAGAGCATGCGAGACTTGAAATTCTTCTCTGTCAGAGCTCGGTCCAGAT
>CAUVQK010000243.1:0-3219 GCA_963553705.1 uncultured Streptococcus sp. | reverse complement strand
GGCTTCAAGATTGGCAATGCAGAAGTAGAGAGTCCCAAGTCTATTCAGACTGCGACAGCGCAAATCTCGCAAATTATTGCCAATGTAGCTTCCAGTCAGTACGGCGGCTGTTCAGCCGATCGGATTGACGAGGTCTTGGCGCCCTATGCTGAGCTTAATTATCAAAAGCATCTCAAGGATGCGGAGCAATGGGTTTTGCCGGATAAGCAGGAAGAATACGCCTGGGCAAAGACCAAGAAGGACATCTACGATGCCATGCAGTCGCTAGAGTATGAGATTAATACTCTCTTTACCTCTAATGGTCAGACTCCTTTTACTTCGCTAGGCTTTGGTCTGGGAACCAATCGTTTTGAGCGGGAAATTCAGAAGGCCATTCTCAATATCCGTATCAAGGGACTGGGAAGTGAGCACCGCACAGCAATTTTCCCTAAGCTGATTTTCACCCTTAAGCGTGGGCTCAATCTCGAGCCGGGAACGCCTAACTATGACATCAAAGAACTGGCTCTGGAGTGTGCCACTAAGCGCATGTATCCAGATGTGCTTTCCTATGACAAGATTATCGACTTAACTGGATCGTTCAAGGTACCGATGGGCTGCCGTTCTTTCCTACAAGGCTGGAAGGATGAAAATGGCCAGGAAGTCAACTCCGGCCGTATGAATCTAGGTGTCGTTACTGTCAATCTGCCACGGATTGCCCTTGAATCCGAGGGGGATTTGGATAAATTCTGGGAACTTTTTAACGAGCGGATGAATATCGCTGAAGATGCTTTGGTCTACCGTGTGGAGCGGACCAAGGAAGCCAGTCCAGCCAATGCACCGATTCTTTATCAGTATGGGGCTTTTGGCCAACGCTTGGGCAAGTATGATCAGGTAGACCAGCTCTTTACTCACCGTCGTGCAACGGTGTCCCTAGGCTATATCGGCCTGTATGAAGTGGCAGCAGTCTTTTATGGCGGTAATTGGGAGACCAATCCTGAAGCCAAGGACTTTACAGTTGCCATTGTCAAAGATATGAAGCGCCGGGTGGAAGAGTGGTCCGAGCAGTATGACTATCATTTCTCTGTTTACTCGACGCCATCTGAAAGTCTGACTGACCGTTTCTGTCGCTTGGATACAGAGAAGTTTGGGGTCGTTCCGGATATTACTGACAAGGAATATTATACGAACTCCTTCCACTACGATGTGCGTAAGAATCCAACGCCTTTTGAAAAGCTGGACTTTGAGAAGATTTATCCTGAAGTGGGAGCCTCAGGCGGCTTTATCCATTATTGTGAGTACCCTGTGCTGCAGCAAAATCCAAAAGCACTGGAGGCTGTCTGGGACTATGCCTATGACCGGGTTGGCTATCTGGGAACCAATACGCCGATTGACCGCTGTTATAAGTGTAACTTTGAGGGAGATTTCACGCCGACCGAGAGGGGCTTCACCTGTCCAAACTGCGGCAACAGCGATTCCAAGACGGTCGATGTGGTCAAACGGACCTGCGGTTACTTAGGAAATCCGCAAGCCCGTCCAATGGTCAACGGCCGTCACAAGGAAATATCAGCTCGGGTCAAGCACATGAATGGATCGACTATTAAGTACGAAGGAAATTAAGATGGGAAAGTATCAATTGGATGACAAAGGAAAGGCTCAGGTGCAGCGTTTCCATGAAAAACATTCGCAGGGCGGCAGCAGCAAAAAAGAACGATTAGCCAAACTGCGTCAGCAATTTTTAGAAAAGAACAAGAAACAATAGAAGTCAGAGTGGGGCGCAAGGCGGTCTCACTCTCTTCGTATCAGGAGGCACTATGGAGCTGAGACGACCGGAACTAGAAGACAAGGAAAAGATTTTAGAGATGCTGGCTGACTTTGAAGCAGCTGGCAGCCGGCAGGATGGCTTCTTTGGCGGAGTGGATTTTGTCTACGAGGACTGGCTGGAGACGATTCAGCTCGCCGAAGCTGGTCTAGGCTTGCCAGCAGGTTTTGTGCCTTACATCCAACTAATCTCTTTTGCTGCGGATGGTCAGGCTGTGGGCTTTCTCAATCTGCGCTTGCGGCTCAATGACTATTTGCTCCAAGAAGGAGGGCATATCGGCTATAGTATCCGTCCCTCTGCGCGTGGGAAAGGATTGGCAAAAGAGCAGCTGCGACAAGGATTGCAAGTAGCCAAAAGTAAAAATATTAAACGAGTCCTAGTGACTTGCGATAGTGATAATGCTGCCAGTCGAGCAGTGATTCTGGCTAATGGCGGAGCTTTAGAGGATATTCGAGGCGGAAAAGAACGTTACTGGATTGATGTCGATTAAGGAGGGAGCATGGAGCTAAGACGACCAACTTTGGAGGATAAAGACGCGATATTAGAGATGATTGCTGAGTTCGATGCAGCAAAATCCTATATGCACGGTGGCATGGGCTCCGCTTGGAAACGAGCAAAGGATTATGAGGATTGGTTAAAGATTGTAGAGCAGCAGGAGGATGCTGCCAACCTGCCAGCAGGTTGGGTTCCTGCCATCCAATTGTTATCCTTTGATGAGACTGGCTTTCCTTTGGGATTTTTAGCCCTGCGCTTGTCCTTAAATGATAAATTATTTGTAGAGGGTGGGCATATTGGCTATTCTATCCGGCCCAGTCAACGCAGAAAAGGATTGGCTAAGTTGCAGCTAGAGTTAGGACTAGCAGAGGCTCGAAAACAAGGACTAGAACGAGTGCTGATTACCTGTGATGAAGATAACGAAGCCAGCCGACGCACCATTCTCTCCGCTGGCGGTGTTTACGAAAATACAATTGACAGAAGTCAGCGTTACTGGATAGAGTTAGATGGGGAGGTGTCATGAACAATCCCAAACCTCAAGAATGGAAAAGTGAGGAGCTGAGCAAGGGGCGAATCATTGATTATAAGGCCTTTAACTTTGTGGATGGCGAAGGTGTCCGCAACTCCCTCTATGTCAGTGGCTGTATGTTTCACTGTGAGGGCTGCTATAATGCAGCAACTTGGTCTTTCAACGCTGGCATTCCCTATACCCAAGAGTTGGAGGAGCAGATTATGAAAGACTTGGCAGAACCCTATGTGCAGGGGCTGACCCTCCTAGGCGGCGAGCCTTTTCTCAATACAGGTATTCTCCTGCCCTTGGTCAAGCGGATTCGGAGAGAGTTGCCGGACAAGGATATCTGGTCTTGGACGGGCTACACCTGGGAGGAGATGATGCTGGAAACGGAGGATAAGCTGGAGCTGCTGAG
>CAUVQK010000242.1:0-3242 GCA_963553705.1 uncultured Streptococcus sp. | reverse complement strand
GGAAGAGTCCTAGAGTTATAATCGTTAGAAGCGTTAGAATAAATGATTTTTTCATGCGATTCTCCTTTTTCTCTTAGCCCTCAAGGGCGAAAGTAATACTTCTAAAAACGATTTTGCAAAAAATTTTAAACATTCTGAGCCTCCTTTTTATAGCACATACATTTCTTATTTCTTTCTATTTTAAAGCTCGATTCTCAAATATCCTTCAAGTAATTCTAAAATATTTCTAAAGTTTTTCGAATAGTCCATCTTTTATTGACTTAGCCTCTTATCCTTGCTACACTAGTGATAGGAAATTTCTGGAGGCGAGTGTTTATGGCTCATATTTTACTCATCGAAGACAACAGTGATATTCATGAAATTCTAAAAGATCTTTTTCAGAAGGAACACACGGTTTATTCCGCCTATTCGGGGACGGAGGGCATTTCGCTGTTTGAGCGGGAGGAGATTGATTTGGTTCTTCTGGACATCATGCTGCCGGGGAAGAACGGTGATGAAGTGTTGAGGGAAATTCGCAGTAGCAATGCTACGGTGCCAGTGGTTATGCTGACAGCCCTTGGTGAGAAAGCGCTGGTTAGCCAGTACCTGCTGAATGGTGCTAATGATTATATTGTCAAACCTTTCAATCTGGATGAGGTTTTTGCCCGTATCACCGTGCAGCTGCGCAGCCAGCAGGCTTTGACTGGCGAGGAAGAAGGCCAGTCCTTTAAAAATATCCGTCTGCTCAAGGCTACCTTTGAGGCGGTCTGCGGTGAGAAAAGCGTCCGTCTGAGCAAGAAAGAATATCATATTCTCCAGCTCTTGCTTCGTCATCCCAAGAAGATCTACACCAAGGAAGAGCTCTTTGAGCAGGTCTGGGAAGAGAGCTATCTGCCTGGGGATAATACCCTGAACACCCACCTCAGCAATCTACGTAAGAAACTGGCTCAGTTGGACCCGACAGAGGAATACATAGAGACTGTTTGGGGCCTGGGTGTCCGGCTCAAGGAGGACTGATATGTTGGTGTTAGTCATTTTATTTGCCCTTATCAGTCTGTTTCTGGCCATTGGTTTCATACGCTATCATCTGGCGGTCAAGGATGTGGCACAGCAAATTCGTCGGAAGCGGCAGACAGGGAGCCAGAATCGTCTGACTCCTGCTGCTCATGCCCCCAGTATTTTGGAGCTGACAGAGGAAGCAGAGCTGCTCTTTGGGGAACTAGATAAGACGACATTTGTCGTCCAGCAGGAAAAGAAGACGCTGGATATGGCTATCAGTAATATCGCCCATGATATCCGCACCCCTCTGACCATTGCCAGTGGCTACACCCAGCAGCTGCTGAAGGATGAGAGTCAGGAAAGTCAGCAGCTAATCAAAATTGCAGATAGTCTGGGAATGGTGTCCAAACGGCTGGAAGCCTTGATGGAGTACCGCCGGCTGATGGAGGGTGCCATTCGAGCCAATGTCCAGCCGACAGATATATCCCAGCTAGTAACCCGGCAGCTTTTTACTTATTATGACGCCTTCCAGAAAGCCCAGATTGACCTGCAGGTAGAGCTGGCTGAAGGTCTAGAGCTAGAGACAGACCCAGAAATTCTAGAGCGCATTGTTCAGAATATGATAAGCAATGTCCTCAAGCACGGTCGTAAGGCTGCAAGTATTTCTTTGAAAAAAGAGGGCGAGCATTGTATCTTTACCGTCAAAAATATCGTCCAGCAGCCTATCCAATATCTAGATAAGCTGACCAATCGCTTTTACTCAGAAAATCTATCCAGCAGTGAGGAGTCTTCTGGTCTGGGGCTCTACATCACCCAGCAGTTAGTCGAAATCCTAGGCGGGGACTTGACAATGAAAGCAGAGGACGACTGGTTTGAACTGGTTGTGACTTTGTAAAAAAGACTTAAAAAATCAAAACAAGAAAGGATAAGCTTTATTAGCCAGCCTCAAAATCCGCTCATAAACCTCAACTAATTTTCGAATTGGCTGAGGTTTATTTTTAGATTAAATCAAAGAAAGGCATGATAAATATGCCTTTTTGTTTTGTGATTTGAAAAGCAAGTCATCTCAGCGAGGTCATTTTACCGGTCAAAGTGAAAAATCAGCCAACTACTCTAAACCCTTGATATAACTGACTTGCAACTGACGGTTGACAAAGATTCCAAGTTCAATCACTCAAAAAGCAACTAGATTTTTTCTTTATTCCAAGTCCAGTCGCTAGAAAGGCAACTGGCTTTTTTGTTAATCTGAAAGCAGAAGCCGAGTTTTTGATTTCGGAATGAACGAGTCGCTATCTTTGAAGATTTGGATCAAAAACTTGAGTTTAATTATATTATAAGGAGGTATTCTCATGAATACAGAAACAACTATCAAACCACAACCCAAACTAATTTTGCCGTTCCTGGCTTGGAACTTCGGCTGGACATGGGGATTCTGGCTGCTGGACATTATCCTCAAAAACCTTTGGCCAGACAGTCCACCTACAGCCTATCTAGCTCTTGAAGCTATTCTAAATGGCATTGCTATGTTTGGGCCTATACTGGCCAGCCTGATTGTACTGAAAAAGAAAGGCTTCAAGGCCATTTGCTCCTATCTCTTTTCAGGCAAGAAAGAGACCTGGCTCTACTTGCTAATCTATGGTGGCGGTCTGACTGCCTTCTATGCCCTAGCTTCTGGCGGCAAGCTGGTAGACGGCGCTTTAGTAAGCTTTCCTTGGTTTTTTATCTATTGTATTGTCCTATCGGGCGGGATTGAAGAATTCGGCTGGCGCGGCTTTCTACAGCCGGCCTTGGAGAAAAAGTTTTCTTTTTTTGTCTCTACCTTGATGACCGGTATTATTTGGGCCATCTGGCATATTCCTCTCTGGTTTTACGATCGCTTTTATGATCGAAGCCATGATCTTTTCTCAGTTTTTATCATTTTCAGTATCTTTCTCTCCTTCTGGCTTGCAGCTCTGTATAAAAAGACCCAGTCTGTCCTTGCTTGTAACATCTTTCATGCACTCTCCAACACCCTCATCCCGACTTTTGTTGGCATAGCTCAAGCTAACAATCAATTGGATTTCTCTCAAGTCAATCCCTTCTTTTACTTTGGCGGTGTGATTCTCCTGACACTTTATAGTATCTACCTCTGGTATCGGACGGATAGGGAGGAAAAAGCACTTCTGTCTAAAGAAGAAATCTAGCATTGTATGAAGAGGTGACAAGCAGACTTTGCAGTCTCTCTGCCTTGTGCTATAATAAGTGTCAATAAAAGAAAGTATAAA
>CAUVQK010000241.1:0-3242 GCA_963553705.1 uncultured Streptococcus sp. | reverse complement strand
GATCTGCGCTCTTTTTGTGACTCCAAGAAATTCGTAGTCAATTAATCTATCCTTGGCTTGTTGACCCTTGAACAGCAGCAGTTTTCCTTTCTTTGATTATATGTTACAATCAGAGGAGATGTAGCAGTATTGTGCTAGACTTTCATCTAGCTGCTAGAAACTCAATTAGCTCAGTTTTTTAGTTGTGATTGCCATTCTTGTGATGGCTCTGAAAAACGAAAGACCAAGATTGGAAAGGAGTCCTGATGAAGTTATTGTTGGTGGAAGATGAAGCGGATCTGAATCGCAGTTTGACCAAGCTGCTCAAGAAAGAGCATTTTAGTGTGGACAGTGCTTTTGATGGAGAGGAAGCTCTGGAATTTTTGGAAATAGTGGACTATGACTTAATCATTCTAGATATTATGATGCCCCGTATGGACGGCTTTGCCTTTCTGGAGAAGATCTGTCAGGCTGGAAAGCAGGTCATCGTCTTGGTTTTGACAGCCCGTGACAGCTTGGAAGACAAGATTAGGGGCTTGGACTTGGGAGCAGATGATTATCTGGTCAAGCCTTTTGAGTTTGAAGAACTCTTGGCGCGGCTGAGGGCTCTTTTGCGGCGACAGCAGCGTGAGCTGGTTAGCCAGAAGATTGATCTAGGTGATATCGTCTTGGATCTGACTAAAAAAGCTGTCCTGAAAGATGACCAAGTCTTGGAGCTGACAGCCAAGGAATACGAAGTACTGGAATACCTAGCTCGCAATCAAGATCATATTCTGTCGCGGGAACAGATTCGGGATCACGTCTGGGATTTTGATTATGAAGGAGAATCCAATATCATTGATGTTCTGATTAAAAATATTCGCCGCAAGATCGATCAGGACAAGAAGCAGTCCATTATTCACACCAAGAGGGGAGTAGGCTATGTTATCTGGAGCTCGGAATAAGGAGAAAAAAGGCAGCATTGTTCTACGGATTACTCTTTGGTACAGCAGTTTTCTCTTTGTCTTTATTCTAGTGCTGCTGGGTCTGGCCTTTCTGTTATCCAGCAATCTTGCGGATGCGGCAGCCAAGCGGGAGCTGATTGAGTCAGCCACAGAGATTAGCCAGAAACCCAGTGAGTACGAGGCTATGGATGATGGGATTTTTTATTCTATCTATGATAGTTCGGGGAATCTTGTCAAAAAAAGTCTGCCATCAGGCTTTGATGAGACCCTTCCTTTTAACCAATCTGTTGTAACGACGGCGACAGTTGATCAAAAGACCTACCTCTATTTTGACATTGAGATGAAAAATGGCGGTCAGTGGCTACGGGCGGTGACTCTGAGCAGTCATAGCAATCATGAATGGATTGATTATTTGACGTCCCTGGTCTTCATTTCCCCATTTCTATTAATCTTGATTATTGCTGGTGGTTGCTGGATTCTCAAAAAAGCTCTGAGGCCGGTAGATCAGCTATCTCAGACGGCATTAGAAATTCGCGAGAGCGGAGACTTTTCCAAGCGGCTGGCTCTGAAAGATAAGGATGATGAGCTGCATCGTCTGGGAAAGGCTTTTAATCTCATGCTGGATTCGCTGGAGACTTCCTTCCAGCGGGAAAAGCAGTTTAACCATGATGTCTCTCATGAGCTGCGGACACCGGTGGCGGTTGTTCTATCGGAGAGTGAGTATGGCCTTCGTTATGCAGAAAATCTGGATGAATCCAAGGAATCTTTTGAAATCATCAACCGACAGACCAAGCGCATGAAGGAGATGATTAGCCACATCTTGGATCTGTCCAGGCTTGAGAATCAGCCGGCTCTCGTCAAAAAATCTCTGTCTCTGTCTGACTTACTGTCGGATAAGATGACAGACTTCCAGAAGCTAAGTCAGGAGCGTGGCCTTGTTTTAGAAGCTTCCATAGATGATGATTGCTGGATTGTTGCTGATGAGCTTCTGCTTCACCGGCTCTTGGATAATCTGATTAGCAATGCCTTGAAATTTACGAAGGACCGCATTGAGCTTTCCTTGCGTAAGCTAGATGGCATTTGTCAGCTGACGGTGGCGGATAATGGTGCTGGTATTGCTCCGTCTGAGACAGATAAAATCTGGAATCGGTTTTACCAAGTCGATCAAGCCAGAAATAAAAACAGCCAAGAGGGAAGTGGCTTGGGACTAGCCTTGGTTCGGAAAATCGCTGATTTGCACCAGGTTCAGATAGAGCTGGTATCAGAGCTTGGCCAGGGAAGTCGCTTTATCCTGACTTTCCAGCTGGAGAAGAAATAAAAGACTTTTCGCATTATTTTTTAAATTTCCTCAAAATTCATTTTAGATTCATTTAGTCCTTGTACAATATAAGTATCAAATGAATAACATTTGATAGCTCTCCCCTTTGAAATGAAAAGAATGGTCTAGGATGCATTAACTGGAACGGTGTTTTCCTCGCCTGATTTTGATTTCTAGGGTCAAGTTTTAGAAAGGAAGGACGAGCCATGAAAAAACTAAAAGGAATCTTATTAGCCGGTTTGGCAGTAGGAATTTTAGCAGGTGGAGCAGCAACTGTTGTTTCAGCGGATTCGTATAAGCAAGCTACTCGGATTCAGGCAGCAACCGTAACTCTTTCAGACGCTAAGGCGATTGCCTTGCAGACAGCTGGTTCAGGGAAAGTCGTTTCTATTGATTTAAACGGAAATAAAGCTGGTGCTGTATACTATGATGTAACAGTATTGGACGGCTTTACAGAAAAAGAGTATAAGATTGATGCTCGAACAGGAAGCATTCTCAAAGCCAAGGAAGAGCCAATTGATGACAATGAGGACATGCAACTGACTCAAACCAATGTGCAATTGACCTTTGAAGATGCTGAGAAGATCTTGCAGCAAAAATATCCTCAAGCCCATGTTTATGACGAAGAACTGGATATTTGGGGCGGTCAGGTAGTCTACAAGGTAGAAGCTCTGAAAGGCACGCAAAAGATCAAAATGACCATTGATGCCAACAGTGGGAACATTTTGAACGAAAGAATTAAATAATATCGTTGGTATATAGTTTGGAATTGCTTTGTTGGGCACGGACGAGAGTTCGTGCCTTTTTCCTTGTAGATTTAGAGCTAAAATAGGTCAAAATATGATATACTGGAACAAGACTGTCTTAGCGAAGCATTGCCTTTTCAAAGTATTTAGAGGAAAGGTGAACTGTGAAGTTATAGGGGCTGTTCGCCTTATCTGGTGCTCACATAGTTAACTTTTCTTTTGAAGTCTCTGATTCTCAAGATTATATATTAGAAA
>CAUVQK010000240.1:0-3257 GCA_963553705.1 uncultured Streptococcus sp. | reverse complement strand
TTATTTATTTTTATGTGACACAGAATAAAAAATATTCCAAATCTAACTGGGGGTTCTTTTAATGAGTTTATAACATAAAAAAGCTTTGGGAACCAAGGCTTTATATGATATCAATCACCGACCACGAAAATGTTTAGCTTACAGAACTGCTAGTGAAGCTCTAGAGGATGAGTTCGAGTAAATGTTGCACTTATTCTTGCAATTTATCATTTACTTGATGCACGAACTCGATATTTTTTTCGTTAATTTGTTTTTGCCCCACTTTTGCCCCATTTTTAAATCCTGACATTGAAAATACCTAAAAGTATTTCCCTAAAATCAGCTATATTTCAACATTTTTGTTTATTTTCAATATGAAAAGTTCTTACAAATTCATGCAGGGGGCATAGAAATAGAGAAGAAAAAGCCTTGATTTACAAGGCTTTTTTGCTTGTTCAAAATCAATTTACCGTGCAATTAGCTGGGGTTTCACAATAAACTTTTTACTGCCATAAACTCCTCTGTGATTTTTTCTTCCAAAGTATACCCATATACCTCTACAAGCATTGAAATATCTTTATGTCCCAAAATCTTAGCAATAACTCCTAAATCAATACCTTATGCCATAAGTGGCTCCCATAAGTATGATGTGCGCCTTTTGTTGTTAAAATTGGCTCAATCGCTAAATTCTTAAGCAAGCCTTTAAGATACTTATTAACTGGAGCAATATCAAGTTTTCAAGCCAATAAATCTAGCCAACTTATAAATGACCCTAATTCGGACCTTTCGGCCAGTTAAACCATCATATTTTACCTCACAGAGTAATAATTCGTCGCTTACTTGATAGCTTTTGTCACCATAAAGCCGGTCAGTCTCTCAATTTTCTCCATTCCCTATCTTTGAAGATATCAGAGTTTTCTAGGCCATAGATCCAAATTTCAGACTCCATTTTGAACATCTCCGTTGACTTCAAAGTCACAGTACGCGTCACTGTAATGAGTTGCTGGTCGTTCCGTAAAGTCGACAGGACAAAGCCCCTTGTCTTTCCAATCACTTCTTTCCCCGCAGGGAGCACATGTAGATCTGCCATTTGTATTCCCCATTTCTTTTATTTGTTCTGTTTGTCTTTTACTCAAAAAGCAGCTGGAGCACACTCCAATGCCATCTATCCTCCTCATTCCTAGATTTCCAAATATTCCTTTTTCAGCTGACACCTATAGCTGTTTCTACAGTCCATCAGCTGCTTAGAAAAAGTGTCGTGGTTATCATGATAACGAAAAATCGCATCCATTTCACTAAATGCAACACGGCAACATTGCTTATAGAGGAGAGAATTATGATGATACATTCGAATAGCGAAACTAACACTGTTCACCATATTTGCAAAACATTCCATCCTTTACCCCCTTTTCTAATCTTCTTAATGTTCTGGCTATTTCCTACTTATATAGCAACATGAACCACTAAGGTGACGATTTATCCAGAATAAGCGACTTTTGATTAAGCTGCTCTAATTCCTTAAGGGTACTCAAACAAAAACTTTACATCATCAGCAAATCACAGGAATAGATTCTCAAAAAAAAGGCGACTTGTAAAATATACAAATCACCTTTTCCTATTTATTATGAAGTAAACTCTGACAGGTCTTTGGCTATTTTCCTTAAAATATAACGGATTTCCTCTGTTTCTCCATACTCTCCGTATTCCTCCACTAAGGCTAATTTCCTTTCAAACCCGTTAATAGCACTAAGCAACTTCTTAGAATCGGTGGCCTCTTTTCGTGCCTGAGATAACTCTTGATTCTTAACCTTTAACTCAGACACCTCAGCATTCAATTGAGCATTCTGAAGAATGACCTCTTTCATCATATCCATGGTTTCTAAGATTTCCTTAGCATGAGAGCTATTCTTATATAAACTTTCACGTGCCATTTTTTCATATTTCATTTCATCAGAAATATACTTTGTGTCTTCTTTAATAGATTGATGTTCTTTTGATAATTCCTTTGACAACAAATCACGACTTTCTGATAATCTCTTTGACAATGAATCCTGACTTTTTGATATTTTATTTGACAATACTTCATGATCTTTTGATAATGCTTTATTGTCTCTAATAATATTCCACAGCGCTGCAGCACCACCCAATACTCCAGCTACAGCTGTTAGTATCCCGCCTAAAGTAATCCAATCCATAATTGAAAATTCTCCTATCATTATTTTCTCCTTTCATTCTAACATATTTCTAACAGACATTTCATCATCCAATCAATCATTCATCTTCTTTTTACCCCCTCACAACTTCAGCAATCATTAAACCTAATAAAAATAAAAAGAGAAGAAGACATCAACTCCCTTGAATGGACGAGCAAAAAGGATGCCGACCTCTCACAACTAACCAACAGCGTAGCTGATATCAAAAATAAGGTAGCCATCATTATCTCGGGTGCCAATATTGATGCGATTTCAAAAGGGGATGGCATGGATTCAAATGGCGATTTGATTATCACCGAGGGCAGTCTGAAAACGCAGTCCATCACAGACTATAATTCTGCACTGGATTATGACGGTGCTAGTTCAACTTCTGGTGGCACGACTTGGGCTATTGGACACATGGGATTTGCCCAAGGATTCTCCACAAGCACCAAGCAGTCTTATGTCAGTGCCATCGTCTCCGGCTTAGCTGGTGATACGATTACTATCACTGACTCAAAAGGCCGCATCATTGCACAAACAAGAGCAGATGTTGACTTTGACCATATCGTCTTTTCAGATAAGGTACTCAAGGAAGGAAAGAACTACACCGTCACAAGCTCTGACGGTCATAAAGCAACCGTCACTGCAACGAGGCAGACAACTCCCCATCCTTCAGGTAGAATTGTAGACAAAAATACTGTTTCGCTCCTTCCAAACGGACATCATCCAGCCTTCCCAGGGAATGGCACCCCTCCCAAGGAGGACAAGAACTGATCGCAATACCCAATGAAAGTCAAAGAGCAGCCTGCACTAATTGGCTGTAGACTGCTCAAAGCACTGTTTTGAAGTTAAGAATCAGACAATAAAGTATATTAAGGCGACGCTGACGTAGTTTAAAGAGATTTTCAACAAAAAATCCCCTTCCTTTAGGCACAAAAAGGAGGGGGCATTACATAACAAAAACTACGAGAGAAGACTGAAGTAAAATAAGTTTGACGAAAACTTGATAAAGATGATCACACACCGAGCATATTCCTAAGGATGTCTTATAAATTTTTTGGTTTAGGAATTAAGAAAGATTAT
>CAUVQK010000239.1:0-3268 GCA_963553705.1 uncultured Streptococcus sp. | reverse complement strand
GAGGATACAAAGAAATTGTTCTTTATCTCATTTAAAAATAGTCAAAAAATTCAAGAGTTGGCAACCAATAATCGTATAGCTCTTACAACAATCCCGAAAGGTGATGGGAGGTATGTCCGGATTCAAGGGATAGTCAAAGAAAATCAGCTTTCTATTGAGGATATAAGAGGCGTTTTTATCCAGAAGTACCCTTATTATCAAGCTATTATTGAGCAATACATAAACTCTTTGCAACTTTTTGAAGTATCTTTTTCTGATGCCTTCTTGGTCTTAGATAATAATCAAGTTGAGAAAATTAAACTATAAGGAGAAAATAGATGGTTGAGATAAAAAGGTGTGATTGGGCTGAAAATAGTGAAGTTGAGAGAAATTATCATGACCATGAATGGGGGAGACCTGTGCATGACGAGCATAAACTCTTTAAAATGTTGATTTTAGAAGGTCAGCAGGCGGGCTTGAGCTGGCAAACTATTTTATCAAAAATGGCTGCTATGACAGAGGCTTATGAAAACTTCGATCCTGAAATACTCTCCAACTATAACGAGCAAAAGATTGAAGAATTGCTTAGTGAACAAAGAGTGATACGAAATAGGCTAAAAATAAAGGCAGTTATAAAAAATGCTAAAGCCTATTTAAAACTAAAAGAAGAATATGGTAGTTTGGATTCTTATATTTGGTCTTTTGTAGATAATGAACCGATTGTCAATTCATGGTCCAGTATTGAAGAGGTACCCGCTCGAACAGGTCTATCCGATAAAATTAGCAAAGAACTCAAAAAGAAAGGCTTTTCCTTTGTTGGTTCTACAACTGTATATGCCTTTATGCAGTCAATTGGAATGGTCAATGATCATTTGCTGACCTGTGATTTTAGACTCTATTAGAAGGATGAGCGCCTATTATCGAATGGCGGTAAATGATATAAAAAAGTAGAATAAAACCAGAAAGAAAATCAGTTTCTTTCTGGTTTTTTGTATATATTGAAGTACAGCTACTTATTTTGCCACTGGTAAAAGCATAGGATACAGATAGCAGAGCAAGGTAAAGCTAATTAGAGCGTAAAAAATACCGATGCGAATGGCTTGGATGGGTTTGTAGAAACGAATCAGGGTCAATAGGCACCAAACCAAGAGAACTAGGATGAACCATGCTGAAATCAAGCGCAGCGGTGTTGGTCCGTAAAGGTAGATGTAGATGCCAAATAATTTCCAGCCAGCTAGTAAGGCCAGTAGACCAGTAAAGATAAAGAGGATAGTAGCTGCGAATCGTGTCCCTTTCTGATCCCAGAGTGGCTTTTTGGCAATCAGATAGAAGACGCCTAGGACTGCAAAGTTAAGGATAGACACCCGAACCAGCTGCCAGAAGCCAGCTACGGCAACAGTCGAAGCATTCTGTGGAGAAATAGCCTGAGCTACTGTTCCAGCGCTTAGGAGCTGACCGAGCTCCCCCAGACCCGTCAGGAAAAAGAGCGCATAGGTCAGGCAGAGGCTGCCGATGATAATGTAGGCCGCGAAAGCGGGTGCTACTCGCAAAGGGCGGATGCTTGCTTGAAATTTTTTGTAGCTAAGTTTAGTATCTTTTTTGCCTAACAGACTGCCAGCTAGGAGGCCATACAAGTACAGACTGACAGGAACAGCCAGGCAGGCCTTGAAGAGAATCATGCTGCTATCAAGACTTGAAAAGAGGGAGTCAAATAGATTTTCAATAACATCAGCGGTATTACTGAAGAAAGAGGCAAAGCTGTCTGAAACCTGACTCAGCTGGGACCAGACAAAGTAGACCAAGATTCCTGCGACAAAGAAGCTGCTGACGATAATCGCGAACTGTTGGGCTTTCTTTGAAGATAGACTGTCAGAGCTGTCAGAAGAGTCCTGCTGCTTGCCTTCTATAAAGACTAGAATAGCAGCAATGAAATTTTTAAAGGGCAGGATGCAGAAGGCTTGAATGGCATCAAACCAGACCAGGATTCCCAAACGTCCCTGGCTTAACCAGCCTGTGCGGGACAGAATATAGAAGGCGAATGAGATGTGGATGGCTAGAAATTGGAACAATTCTAGCTGACGATGAAGCCCCCAGAGATTTAAAGCTAGGGCTTGGGCTAACGTCATGATTAGAAAGCTTTTAGCCTCTAATCTGCTGTCAAGATTCTTTATCTGCAGTGATGGATAGGCCAATTTCCTGATTAAGACTTCGCTTAGCAAGATAAGGCCAATTGCAAAAGGGAAAAAGGATGCAGTTTGATAATTAAAAAATACAGCAGAGTAAAAGTAGGTTAAGAGATAGAGGATTAGATAGCTGATTTTAAAGAATCGCAGTTGCTTGTCCTCTAGGCCTGCGAAGATGGTCTGTCTTTCCTCCTCTGCGGGCAGACAAGGCTGGACATTCATCTGTTCTTGTGCTGGATATTCCATAATTATTTCTCCTCCTCATCGTCAGGGATATACTCCAAAATGTCGCCAGGCTGGCAGTCTAGTTCACGGCAGAGAGCGTTGAGTGTTGAAAAGCGGACGGCCTTAGCTCGATTATTTTTTAGGATAGATAGATTGGCTGGTGTTAGGTCAATCAACTCTGCTAAACGGCCTGCACTGATGCGCTTTTGCGCCATGACAAGGTCTAAATTTATCTGAATCATAAGACCTCCTAAATAGTGTAGTCCACTTGATCCTGCAGCTCAATGGCCTTGCCAAAAGCATTGCGGATGACACGGATAATCAGGGTCAAGATACTGCAGGAAACAGTGACTAAGAGCATGGGCAAATAGGCTGTCAGTCCCATAAAGAGGGAGATAAGAGCGACAGTGCCGACTTCCCAGCCAAGGTAGCGCATGTACTGAACATTTTGTGTGATAAAGACCTGATTTTTACCGATGCGGCTAAGGAGCCGATAGAGATGGGCAATGCAGGCCAGCGCTAGGCAGCCTAGGACATAGCCAAACAGCAGCAAGATCCAAAAGCGTGTCTCTCCTTGAAAGAAAGGAGAGGGAAATTCAATAACTAGGTTGACGACCCAAGGTCCAAGAGCAATCAGGATAATGGAAGCAATAAATAAAAGGCTGATACTGATTTTTGTAAGAGTAATGCTCATATCTTCAGCAGTCTTTTTCATTTTGTCTGTCATAATTTCCTCCGTCTAACGTTTCATTTCTTAGTAACTATAGCATGAATTTTATCGATAATCAATAAAAAACTATCGAAAAAGGATAAAATCGGTCTTAAGGACTAGATGAAAGTTTCTAAAAAAGTTCTTATTTTATAGAGATGGATTTCTTGTC
>CAUVQK010000238.1:0-3292 GCA_963553705.1 uncultured Streptococcus sp. | reverse complement strand
ATCCCAACCTCAATGCCAGAAGTCTGGTCAGCCAGTCCAGCCAGGTCATCGGCTTAGTCCTGCCGGACGACTCAGATGTCTTCTATCAAAATCCTTTCTTCCCAACTGTATTGCGGGGGATTTCTCAGATTGCTTCTGACTATGACTATGCCATCCAGATCAGCACAGGGCAAGATGAAGAGCACCGCTTAGAAAATATGAAGCAGATGATCTTAGGCAAGAGAGTAGATGGACTGATCTTCCTTTATTCTAAGCAGGACGATCCTTTGGTCGACTTTGCAGTCAGAAACAACTTCCCCTTCCTCATCTTAGGGAAAGCTGTCTCACCTTTCATCTCTCTGGTGGACAATGACAATATCAAGGCTGGCTATGACGCGACCAGATACTTCCTTGACAAGGGCTATCAGAAAATTGCCTTTCTAGCCGGGAATAAGGAGCTGGTCGTTTCTCAAGATCGTTACACAGGCTACAAGCAAGCCCTAAATGAAGCAGACCGACCTTTAGATGAACGCATTATCAAATTTGCCTTCGGTTTCCTTCTGGAAGACAACAGTTACAAGATTATGGAGGAGCTGCCGTTGGATGAGATTGAAGCTATTGTGACATCTGATACGCTGGTAGCAGAAGGAGCCCTGCACTATCTCAAAGATCAGGACTACCAGATTCCCATTATCACCTTTGATTCTATCAAACCGCGCATTGATGTGGATGCCTATATCGATATCAATGCCCTCGAGCTTGGTAAAGAGTCTTTCCGGACCCTCTTCCAAATCATCAAGGACAATAAAGAAGACAAGCAAATCTGCTATCGCCAGTTGATCCCGCATAGCATCAGCACTCGTTAATCCGAGTGCTTTTGCTCATTCATCAACGATTCACATATCGGCCTTGTCCCAACTCAGGGCAGAGTCTGAACTTAAAAACAATTACCCAAAGAGAAACTGACAAAGAAAGAGGAAAAACATGGCCTTTCGTATTTTTCAAGCCTATTTAGATGACGAAAATATCATCACCATCGAACTGGAAAAGAGCTTTGATGCCTACTCCATCCACTTTACACTGGAAGACAAGCACAGCTCCAGCCCTTTAACTATCAAAAATATCAACAATCAGGAAGAGCGGATTATCTACACCGTGTCGGCTAATGAGCCCATTGACCTGACACAGTCCTACAAGGTCTATGATCAAGACCGCAACCATACCGACCTGCAGTACCGCCATATCGTGAAAAAGCCTATTTTCGATGAGATTTTTGACTATGCAGGCGACGATTTGGGAGCTCAATACAGTCCCCAAGCCACCGATTTCAGACTCTGGGCACCTATTTCCGAAAAAGTCCTCCTGCATCTGAAAGACCAGGTTCATCATCTCAAACGTCTGGATAAGGGAGTCTGGCATACCCGAATCGAGGGAGATTTAGAGGGAGCCTCCTATTCTTATCTCCATAAGATCAATGGCAAGTGGGTGGAAGTCCACGATCCCTACGCCCTATCCTCAGATGTCAATTCGGGCAACAGCTATGTCATCGATCTAGACAAGATTAAAAAGCCTATCAAACGAGCAAAAACACAGCTGAATCCGACAGAAGCCGTCATTTATGAAATGAGCGTCCGTGATTTCTCTATGCAGAAAGAAGCTGACTTTTCCTATCCTGGGAAGTTTGCCTCGCTGAGCGAATCTCCAGTCGTTCACGGTCAGAAGTTTGGTCTGGACTATCTGAAAGAGCTAGGTATCAGCCACGTGCAGCTTCTGCCTGTCTACGATTTTGGCAGCGTTGATGAAAAGCATCCTGAGCTCGTCTACAACTGGGGCTACGATCCTGTCCAGTACAATGTCCCAGACGGCAGTTTTGCCAGCAATCCGAGAGACCCTTATGCCCGCATCTTAGAGCTGCAGGCAGCCATTACTGCCTACCACAATGCTGATATCAGCGTCATCATGGACGTGGTCTACAATCATGTCTATGATGCCAACAGCTATGCTTTTGAAAAAATCGTGCCCGGCTATTTTTTCCGGCTCAATGACATGGGCTACCGGACCAACGGATCCTTCTGTGGTAATGATGTAGCCAGTGAGAAAATCATGGTCCGTCGTTATATCAAGCAATCGGTCAAGCAATGGGTCAGTCTCTATGGCTTTGACGGTTTCCGCTTTGATCTAATGGGGATTTTAGATATCCAAACCATGCAGCAGATAGCTGACGAACTCAAGACGCTCTATCCTAACATCTATCTCTACGGTGAAGGCTGGCAGATGGATACTGGACTGGCAAGTGAGCGATTGGCCCATCAGTACAATGCTGCCCAGCTTCCGGATTATGGTTTTTTCAGCGATCATTTCCGTGACAGTCTCAAGCAGACCATCGCCCAAGGTCGGCAAATCGAGAGCAAGACTCCTGCCAGTCAGCTTGAAAATGTCCTGACAGCAAATGTTGGTCTAAAAGGCGAGGCCCACTTCACTGCGCCCCAGCAGGCTATTAATTATGTGGAGTGCCATGACAATGCAACGGTTTTTGATTATTTTGATATCGTCAACCCTGCTATCACCTTGCGGGATCGGCTGGCCAATTCGCGGCTGGCTCTCCATCTCGTCCTGCTGGCTCAAGGTGTTCCCTTTATCCATAGCGGTCAGGAATTTTTCCGGACTAAAAATCTGATTGATAACACCTACAATATGCCTGACGAAATCAATAAACTAGACTGGCTGCGCTCCCTGCATTATACAGAGGACATTGCTTTTGTTAAACAGCTGATTGCTTTTCGCAGGGCACATCCGCTGCTGCATCTAAAGACCAGCGCCGCTATCAAGCAAGCCTGTCAGGTCAACTGGCTGACAGACAGTCTATTGGAGTACAAAATTCAAGACAGCAAAGCGAGCATGACCATCGTCATCAACTTCAGCAGCCAAGAGGCTGTCTACGAAAACAAAAACAAGCAAAAGCTGCACCTTCAATACCCAGCCATTGATGCCCAAAAACCAATCGCACCACTAGCTGACAGTTACAGCCTAGCTGGCAAGCAGTTGATTGTGTTGAAATAGATTATAAAACATCAGCCAATGAATAAGCTGATGTTTTTGTTTTTTTATAATCCCAAATAATCTTCGACTTCTGCCTGCATTTGGTCTGCAGCGACCGTCGTTTTGTGGCGCACTGGGGCTGTTTCTAAGCCATCCACAGCTGGTGGCAAGGCTACGCCAGAAAGTTCGTGCAGTTGATCCAAAGCCTCAAAGTCACTGAGTCCTGTTTGGCCAGTCACAGCCTCAACAGCCACGACTGGGAATTTATAAGGAC
>CAUVQK010000237.1:0-3295 GCA_963553705.1 uncultured Streptococcus sp. | reverse complement strand
GAAAAAGAAGCCTTCAAGCAAGAAAATCCAGATTTGACTGTTTTTGAAAATCTTGGTGCTGGTGCTTTGGCCAATGCGGTTGTTCGCGGAGATGTGGAAAATGGTTCCGTCATGTCTGGTCAAATTGCTGGTTTAATCAGTAAGGAAGAAACAGTCGAAGAAATCCTCAAAGATATCTACTATGGTGCTGCTGAGAAGATTCAGCAGGAAGCAAAACGTTGGGCAGGAGTAACTAGAAATGACTAAAAGAGCCTTTCTCTTTGCCGGTCAGGGAGCGCAGTACCTTGGAATGGGGCGCGAGCTTTATGATCAGTATGAGCTTGTGCGGTCAACTTTTGATGAGGCTAGCCAAGTTCTAGGCTATGATGTCCGAGCTTTGATCGATCAGGATGAGGAAAAGCTCAATCAAACTCGCTACACGCAACCGGCTATTTTAACGACTTCAGTAGCTATTTATCGGCTCTTGGCTGATAAGGGAATAGAGCCTGACATGGTTGCTGGTCTCTCTCTTGGTGAATATTCTGCCTTGGTGGCTGCGGGCGCCCTTGATTTTAAGACGGCGGTGGCCTTGGTTGCTAAACGCGGTAGCTTTATGGAAGAGGCTGCTCCAGCAGGTTCTGGGAAAATGGTCGCAGTTTTAAATGCAGAAGTTTCTCTCATTGAAGCGGTCTGTCAAGAAGCAAGTGCTATTGGTGTAGTCTCACCAGCCAATTATAATACGCCTAGTCAAATCGTTATAGGCGGAGAAGTCGCAGCGGTGGACAAGGCGGTGGAGCTTTTGAAAGATGCCGGTGTCAAGCGCTTAATCCCTCTCAATGTATCTGGACCTTTCCATACGGCGCTTTTAGAGCCAGCCAGCGAACGATTGGCAGAAGTATTGGAAACAGTTGAGTTTTCAGATTTTGTGCGGCCATTAGTCGGAAATACAGAAGCAACTGTGATGGAAAAAGAGAGAGTCAAAGAGCTTTTGACTCGTCAGGTAATGGAGCCAGTGCGCTTTTATGACAGCATTGCTAAAATGCAGGAAGCTGGTGTGACTGAGTTTGTCGAAATTGGTCCTGGCAAAGTTCTGTCTGGTTTTATTAAGAAAATTGATAAGTCTGCGGATGTCCGCCAAGTTGAAGATGTAGAAAGTTTAAATGCTCTTCTAGAAAAATAATGAGGAATCATCATGGAATTACAAAACAAGAATGTATTAATTACTGGGTCCGCTCGCGGAATTGGATTGGCAATTGCGCATAAATTTGCTAGTGTCGGTGCCAATATCATCTTAAACGGACTAGCGGAAATTTCTGATGATGTTTTGGCTGGATTTGCCGGCTATTCTGGGAAAGTTGTAACTGTTATTGGAGATGTTTCCAAAGCTGAAGATGCCCAGCGGATGGTTGAAGAAGCTGTTACAGCCTTGGGATCTGTAGATGTACTGATCAATAACGCCGGTATCACACGTGATAAGCTCATGCTGAAAATGACGGAAGAAGATTTTGAGCAGGTGTTGAAAGTGAATCTTACTGGGGCATTCAATATGACGCAATCAGTCCTGAAACCGATGACAAAAGCTCGTCAGGGTGCTATCATCAGTTTGTCAAGTGTCGTTGGTCTGGCAGGGAATGTCGGTCAGGCTAACTATGCAGCTTCCAAAGCTGGTCTGATTGGTTTTTCTAAATCAGTTGCCCGTGAAGTGGCAGCGCGTAATATCCGTGTCAACTGTATTGCCCCTGGCTTTATCGCATCTGATATGACAGATGTACTTCCAGAAAAAGTAAAGGCGGCGTCTCTGGCACTCATTCCAATGAAACGTTTTGGTACTCCAGAAGAAGTTGCAGATGTTGCACTCTTCTTAGCAAGTCAGGAATATTTAACGGGACAAGTCCTCACGATTGATGGCGGCTTTACCATGCAGTAAGTCACAGTTTTTGAATATTAACGAGTATAAAATCAGTTGATTCATCTAAATAAAGGAGCTCAATATGAAACTTAATCGAGTTGTTGTAACAGGATACGGTTTAACTTCACCTATCGGAAATACTCCAGAAGAATTCTGGAATAATTTAAAAGAAGGCAATATTGGAATCGGTCCAATTACTAAATTTGATCATAGTGAATATAGTGTTCACAATGCGGCGGAAATTCAGGATTTCCCTTTTGATAAATACTTTGTCAAAAAGGATACCAACCGTTATGATAATTACACTCTTTATGCGATTTATGCTTCTCAAGAAGCGGTCAACAATGCTCACTTAGATGTAGATACGTTGGATAAGGATCGTTTTGGTGTCATTGTCGCTTCAGGTATCGGTGGGATTCAGGAAATTGAAGAACAGGTTGTTCGCTTGCATGAAAAAGGTCCTAAACGTATCAAACCATTAACCTTGCCAAAAGCTCTGCCAAATATGGGTGCAGGAAATGTAGCGATGCGCTTTGGAGCCAATGGTATCTGTAAGTCTGTCAATACAGCCTGTGCCTCAGCAAACGATGCGATTGGTGAAGCTTTCCGCTCAATTAAGTTCGGTTATCAAGATGTGATGCTGGTCGGTGGTTCAGAAGCTTCTATTACACCATTTGCGATTGCTGGTTTCCAAGCTCTGACAGCTCTTTCTACGACAGAAGATCCTAAGCGTGCTTCTATTCCTTTTGACAAGGACCGCAATGGCTTTGTCATGGGTGAAGGTTCTGGTATGCTGGTTCTGGAAAGTTTGGAACATGCTGAGAAACGCGGAGCTACTATTCTGGCTGAGGTGGTAGGATACGGCCATACTTGTGACGCTTACCATATGACTTCTCCGCATCCAGAAGGTTTGGGTGCTATCAAGGCTATCAAACAGGCAGTTGAAGAAGCTGAAATTGAGCCGAAAGATGTAGCTTATGTCAATGCTCACGGTACATCAACCCCTGCTAACGAAAAAGGCGAAAGCGGAGCCATTGTTTCTGTCTTTGGTAAAGATGTAGCGGTGTCTTCTACCAAATCCTTTACAGGACACCTGCTCGGTGCCGCGGGCGCGGTTGAGGCTATTGCGACGATTGAAGCAATGCGTCATAGCTATGTGCCAAAAACAGCTGGTACGGCAGAACTGCCAGATTATATTGAAGCCAACGTTATTTACGGTCAAGGTAAGGAACAGGAAATCCCATATGCGATCTCCAATACATTTGGCTTTGGCGGCCACAATGCCGTTCTTGCCTTTAAACGCTGGGAGGCTTAAAAACCTATGAATATCAACGAAATTAAAGATTTAATGGCGCAGTTTGACCAGTCTAGTCTGCGTGAGTTTTCTTACAAAAATCAGAGCGATGA
>CAUVQK010000236.1:0-3295 GCA_963553705.1 uncultured Streptococcus sp. | reverse complement strand
GTACAGAAATCGCCGGTGCTCAGATCAAGATCTACAAGGGCGATAAAGCTGAAGGTACAGCCGTTGAAAGCTGGACATCTGAAGCTGGTAAGTCTAAAGAATTGAACTTGACTCCAGGTACTTATACCTTCCATGAGGAAGCAGCCCCAACCGGTTACCTCAAAGTAACCGACATCACTTTCCAAGTCAAACAAGACGGTACAGTGGAAGTGACTAGCGTAGGAGAAAAAGATTCTAAGGGTGAAGAAAACAAGGTCATAGCTAATGGTTCTAAAGTTACAGTAACGGATAAAGACGATGATAGTCCCAAAGCCATTACTTTCAGTAAAGTTAATCTTGGTGGTACAGAAATCGCCGGTGCTCAGATCAAGATCTACAAGGGCGATAAAGCTGAAGGCACAGCCGTAGAAAGCTGGACTTCGGAAGCTGGTAAGTCTAAGAACATCAACTTGGCACCTGGCACTTATACCTTCCATGAGGAAGCGGCACCGACCGGCTACCTTAAAGTTACTGACATTACTTTCCAAGTCAAAACTGACGGAACAGTAGAAGTGACCAATGTTGGTGAGAAGGACGCTAAGGGTGAATCTAACACCGTAGCGACAAATGGTTCAACTGTTACGGTGACTGACAAGGACGATGATCTCCCACGTAAGGTGACCTTCAGCAAGGTCAGTCTCGGTGGAACAGAAATCGCAGGAGCTCAGATCAAGATCTTCAAAGGCGATAAGGCAGAAGGTCAAGCAGTAGAAAACTGGACATCAGAAGCTGGTAAGTCTAAAGAATTGAACTTGGCACCAGGTACTTACACTTTCCATGAGGAAGCAGCTCCAACTGGTTACCTCAAAGTAACCGATATCACTTTCCAAGTCAAAACAGACGGCACAGTGGAAGTGACCAATGTTGGTGAGAAAGACTCTAAGGGTGAAGACAACCGTGTTGTAGCGAATGGTGCAACTCTAACTGTAACCGATAAAGACGATGACAGTCCCAAAGCTATTACTTTCAGTAAAGTTAACCTTAGTGGAACTGAAATCGCGGGAGCTCAGATCAAGATCTTCAAAGGCGATAAGGCAGAAGGCACAGCCGTAGAAAGCTGGACTTCAGAAGCTGGTAAGTCTAAAGAATTGAACTTGGCACCGGGCACTTACACCTTCCATGAGGAAGCAGCTCCAACTGGTTACCTCAAAGTAACCGATATCACTTTCCAAGTCAAAACAGACGGCACAGTGGAAGTGACAAATGTTGGCGAGAAAGACGCTAAGGGCGAAGAGAACAAGGTCGTAACTAACGGCTCAACTGTTACAGTAACCGATAAGGACGATGATCTTGCACGTAAGGTGACCTTCAGTAAGGTCAACCTTGGTGGTACTGAGATTGCTGGTGCAGAGATTCAAATTTTCCAAGGCAAAGAGGCAACTGGCAATCCTGTAGCGAAATGGACTTCAGAAGCAAATACATCGCATGAGCTTGGATTAGCTCCTGGAGTATATACCTTCCATGAAGCTGCAGCCCCAACCGGTTACCTAGCTGTTACCGACATTGTGTTCCAAGTGAATCTCGATGGCACAGTAACAGTTGTAAATGCCAATGGAAATACAGTAGAATACAAGGATGGGACGTTAGTCGTAACTGACCAAACGAAACCGACTGGCCCAGACAAGGATCCGTCTAAAAAAACAGATGAACCAGATCCGAAAAAATCAAATCAAGATAAACCAATAGAAAAAGACCAAGATAAACCTGGAGATAAGGGGAAGACGAAGAAAATTCTGCCTTTCACAGGTACAGAAATCAGCTTTACGCTACTTGCTTTCGGTCTGATTCTGATAGTTGGTTGTGGGGTTTATTTTGGGATTCGTTTCAAAAAATAAAACAGAAAACAAGTGTCAATGAACATTGACGCTTGTTTTTTTATGCAACTGACCATCGTTTTCTTACCGGATACCTGATGGTTAATACCACTTACTGAAAAGCCCTTGTTTTTGCCTCTGAATCTTCTATAATAGTTGTCAAAGAAGAAAGGATATTTTTACTATGTCTAAACAAATTATAGACTCGATTCAATTGCGCCACGGTGCCAAATTAACCAACCGTTTGGTGCTGTCCCCTATGTATACTTTTAGTGGCTTAGAAGGAGGATTTGTGTCTGATGATACTTTGCGATACTACGGAGCACGCTCTCAGGCAGCAAGTCTTTTGATTACTGAATTTCATTATGTTAGTTCATCAGGAGGGCCTTGTTACCAGACTGGCTATCCAGTTCAATTAGGTATTTACTCTGATGACCACATCGAAGGGGAGAGAAAATTAGCTACTGCCCTTCAAAAAGATGGCAATAAAGCGATTTTGCAGCTTCATCATGGTGGGATAGCAGCTTCCGGCCGTGCTTTGAAGGGTGAGGAAGTGTTGGCTCCAAGTGCCTTAGATTTTTCTTTTCTGCCTTATCCTGTGAGAGAATTGACGGATGAAGAAATCCTTGAAATTATCAAGGATTTTGGTCGGGCAGTCAAACGTGCAGTTCAAGCTGGTTTTTCAGGAGTGGAAATCCATGGTGCCAATCACTATCTGCTGCAGCAATTCTTTTCTAGCACTTCCAATGTTCGTCAGGACAGATGGGGCGGAACTTTGGAAA
Source organism: uncultured Streptococcus sp. (assembly GCA_963553705.1). Taxonomy (GTDB): domain Bacteria; phylum Bacillota; class Bacilli; order Lactobacillales; family Streptococcaceae; genus Streptococcus. The sequence continues at coordinate 660 of CAUVQK010000236.1, read as the reverse complement.
AACGTATGGCCTTTCCTTTGGCAGTAGTCGAGGAAGTGAAGCGAGCTGCTGCCAAGTATGCTCCAGAAGATTTTATTATTGGCTATCGGATTAGTCCGGAGGAAATCCATGAAGATCAAGTGGGCTATACTTATGAAGAAGCCAAGCTTTTGGTCAAGGAGCTGGTCAAGCACGAACTAGACTACATCCATTTGTCGCTTTTGACTGGCTATGATTCAAATCCTGCAGGATCTGACAAGACCTATGCATATCATTTTAAGGAAGTGATGGATGAGCAAACCAAACTGATTACAATCGGTGGTGTTTTTAGTCAGGAAGATGCAGAAGCTGCTATTGAGGATACAGCTGCGGATTTAGTTGCAATCGGCCGTGGTACCTTGATTGACCCGCTGTTTGGCTATAAAGTACAGACGGGACAAGGAGCAGAAATTGTCCATGAGATTAGCCCTGAGCAGTTGAAAAACTCTCAATTGACACCAGGCTTGCTTGAAGTGTTCAGCCGTAAGGATTCTGGCGGGCTGCCCGTTCTACCTGGTCATGACAGTATTACCTACCTTCATACGGGTAAATTTGGAGATGCGGGGCAGTAAGAATACCTGCTCAAGATAGTATTGACAGAAGTCTGAACCTCCTCTGAAAAGAAAACTTCTATATCTTTAA
>CAUVQK010000235.1:0-3311 GCA_963553705.1 uncultured Streptococcus sp. | reverse complement strand
TAATATTAACAAGAGATGAAAGCGGTTTTACGCCGAAGGGAACATCAGATGGCAAGATTCAAAATTGGTCATTCCTTCTGTTTGGATGATCGGGAGTTTAAGATTTTATCGGGAGCCATTCACTATTTTCGGGTACAGCCTGAGGATTGGTATCATTCCCTTTATAATCTCAAAGCTCTGGGCTTTAATACAGTGGAGACCTATCTTCCCTGGAATATGCACGAACCCCAAAAAGGTGTCTTTGACTTCCAAGGAATTTTAGATATTGAGGCATTTTTACAGACAGCTCAGGATTTGGGACTTTATGCCATTATCCGCCCTTCGCCTTTTATCTGCGCGGAGTGGGAGTTCGGTGGTCTGCCTGCTTGGCTGCTCAATGAAAATATGCGCATCCGCTCATCAGATGAGGCCTTTCTGCAGGCCGTAGCCAGCTATTATGACGAGTTGCTGCCGCGACTGACTCCAAGACTTCTGGACAATGGGGGAAACATCCTCATGATGCAGGTGGAAAATGAGTACGGTTCTTATGGGGAAGATAAGGCCTACCTGAGAGCAATCAGACAGCTCATGGAAGAACGAGGTGTAACCTGTCCGCTCTTTACTTCAGACGGGCCTTGGCGGGCTACGCTTCGAGCGGGTACGCTGATTGATGACGATGTCTTTGTAACAGGAAATTTCGGCTCCAAGGCAGATTACAATTTTGCCCAGATGCAGGAATTCTTTGATGAGCATGGCAAAAAGTGGCCGCTCATGTGTATGGAGTTCTGGGATGGCTGGTTCAATCGCTGGAAAGAGCCTGTCATCAAGCGAGATCCAGACGAACTGGCTCAAGCTGTTCACGAAGTGCTCCAGCAGGGCTCAATCAATCTCTATATGTTTCATGGCGGTACTAATTTTGGCTTTATGAATGGCTGTTCGGCTAGAGGCGTCATTGACCTGCCACAGGTAACTTCCTATGACTATGATGCTCTACTCGATGAGCGTGGCAATCCGACGGACAAGTACTATGCAGTCCAGAGAATGCTGAAAGAGTATTATCCAGAGTATCCACAGATGGAGCCACTGGTGAAAGAGTCTTTTGAGTTTAGGAATATCCCGCTTAGTCAGAAGGTCAGTCTCTTTGAGACACTGCCTGACTTGGCAGAGCCTATCGAAAGTCTCTATCCGATGAAGATGGAGGAGCTGGGGCAAAATGTCGGCTACCTGCTCTATCGGACTTGGGCTAGTTGGGATGCTGATCAGGAAAGACTCCGTGTCATTGACGGCCGCGACCGTATGCAGCTTTATGTGGACGGTCAGCACATAGCAACCCAGTATCAGACAGAAATCGGTCAGGATATCATGGTGGACGGCCAGAAAAAGGCAGAGCACCAGCTTGACATTCTGATGGAAAATATGGGCCGGGTCAATTATGGGCACAAACTCTTGGCAGATACCCAGCAGAAGGGCATTCGTACCGGTGTCTGCAAGGATTTGCACTTCCTGCTTGACTGGCAGCATTATCCATTGCCACTGGAACATCCAGAAAAGATTGACTTTTCGAAAGGGTGGCAGAAAAAGCAACCAGCTTTCTACGCTTTTGACTTTAAAATGAAAGCGCTTAAAGATACTTATCTGGATCTGTCCGACTTTGGCAAGGGCGTCGTCTTTGTCAACGGTGTCAGCATTGGCCGCTTCTGGAATGTCGGACCGACCTTATCGCTTTATATCCCGCACAGCCTGCTCAGAGAAGGCGACAATCGCATCATTATCTTTGAGACAGAAGGGATCTACAGCGAAACCATTCACTTAGTTAACCAACCTACATTTAAAACAATAAAGGGGGAAAATCTATGACAATAGTAGGTGCACGTATCGATGGACGTTTAATCCATGGACAGGTAGCCAATCTTTGGACTACCAAGCTCAACATTTCACGCATTATGGTGATTGACGATGAGGTAGCTGAAAATGCTATCGAAAAGAGCGGGCTCAAGCTCGCAACGCCAGCTGGTGTGAAACTCAGTGTCTTGCCGATTGCTAAGGCAGCAGAAAATATCTTGGCTGGCAAGTATGATTCACAGCGACTCTTGATTGTTGCTCGCAAGCCAGACCGCTTCCTGCGGTTGGTCGAAGCTGGTGTTCCGCTGGAAACATTGAACGTCGGCAATATGTCTCAGTCAGACGAAACTCGCTCTATTACTCGCTCTATCAATGTGGTAGATGCAGATGTTGAAGCCTTTCACAAGCTTCATGAAAAAGGAGTAAAACTGACAGCGCAAATGGTTCCCAACGATCCGGTTGAGGACTTCATGAAGTTATTAAAATAAGACAAAATTTTAGGAGGACATTGTTATGATACAATGGTGGCAAATTTTACTACTCACTTTGTACTCAGCTTATCAAATCTGTGATGAGTTGACCATCGTTTCGTCAGCAGGATCCCCTGTATTTGCTGGATTCATTACTGGCTTGATTATGGGTGATTTGACGACTGGTTTGTTTATCGGTGGTAGCCTGCAATTATTCGTTCTTGGTGTAGGGACATTTGGTGGGGCTTCTCGTATTGATGCAACATCAGGTGCCGTTTTGGCGACAGCCTTCTCTGTAGCACAAGGCATTAAGCCAGAGTTGGCTATTGCGACAATCGCAGTACCAGTAGCAACTTTGTTGACATACTTCGATATCTTAGGTCGCATGACAACGACTTATTTCGCACACCGTGTGGATGCAGCAGTTGAACGCTTCGACTATAAAGGTATTGAACGCAACTATCTCTTAGGTGCCCTTCCTTGGGCTCTGTCTCGTGCCCTGCCAGTCTTTCTGGCTCTGGCTTATGGTGGAACATTTGTTCAAGCGATAGTAGATGGTGTTGCTGGTGTGAAATGGCTGGCTGCAGGCTTGACACTGGCTGGTCGTATGCTTCCAGGACTCGGGTTCGCTATCTTGCTTCGTTACCTTCCAGTTAAACGTAATCTTCACTACTTAGCTCTTGGTTTTGGCTTGACGGCTATGCTGACTGTGCTTTACTCAAACATTCAAACTTTGGGAGGTGCTGTATCTAGCATTGTTGGAACTCTTCCAAAAGATGCTGCAGTTACATTTGCCAACAATTTCAAAGGCTTGTCTATGATTGGTGTAGCTATCTTTGGTATCTTCCTTGCAGTACAGCATTTCAAATACAGCCAAAGAACAGTAGTTGCTGCTCCAGCTGCTAGCACAAACTCAGAAAGTGAGGAAATTGAAGATGACGAACTCTAATTATAAATTAACAAAAGAAGATTTTAAACAAAGAAACGAAGAGCGTCGTGAAGGGAAAGAGTGTCTCTAAC
>CAUVQK010000234.1:0-3337 GCA_963553705.1 uncultured Streptococcus sp. | reverse complement strand
TTTATTAATATTTGAGTTGTTTGATAACCAAGAGGTGGCTATCTTCCTCACCGACCAAGCTATGTGGCTCATTGGGCTCCATCGTTAAAAAGGAACCTGCAACTAGCCGTACGGTTTGTTCTCCGGCAGAAAAGCTTACATTTCCTGATAAACAAACAACTGTTACTAGTGCATCAGCACTGTGCTCTGGTACTTCTTTTCCTTTGGCAAGATGCAGATGATGGATAATTCTGCCTTCTTCTTGAACAGGTGTTTCTGCAAAATCATTATTGGGATTGGTAACAAAAAATTTCATTTTCTTCCTCCTTCTAATGGATGATGTGACTACTGATCTTCATAGCCTCCACCGGTAATGCCGAAATATTCTTCTAAAGATTTGCCTGATTGAGCAATTTCCTTGGCTTCTTGACCAATATAGCGCAGATGCCAACTTTCAGGCATATAGCCAGTTGAACCTTCCTTACCCTCTAGATAGCGAACGATAAAACCATATTTATAGGCGTTATCTAGAAGCCACTGACTTGCTCCGGCTTCTTGCACGAGGTTACCACTCTTATCAATCAAGTCAAAGGCTAAGCCGGTCTGATGCTCACTGTAGCCTGGCCGAGCCGAATAGCGGTCTGCAGCAGCTTTACCGTCCTGATTGACATAATTTTGATAGAGTTCTGTCTGAGTATCATAGCTGCGAAAACCACTGTATTGGTCGCTGATGGCATAACCTTGTGACTGCATGTCTGCAATCAGTTTGAGCAATTCTGCTTTAGCAGTCGCATTCTCACCTGGGTTATAGGAAGCAGACAAAGGATAGTGTTTGTTGACAACAAGAATCTCATCATATTTCCCTTTGACACTGTAGTAGCTTCCGTTATAAGAAACATTTTGATCAAGAGTTTTGGCCTCGTGATTTTGCTCCTTTTTAGTATCAGCGCTATCTGAAGATGTTGTCGTATCTTCGTTAGAATTTTTGTCTTTTTCAGCATCTTGTTTCTTAACTGTGCTAGTTGAGCTAGCCGCTTGTTTATCAGAGCTATCTCCAGTAGTGTCTTTACCAGACGAACACGCGCCTAGAACAAGAACAGATGCTGCAAGAAAAATTAGTTTACTGTATTTCATTGTCATAATATCAACCTTCTGAAACTTCAAGATTATAGATTACAAAAGAATCCCCGCTAGGTTTCAAGTAATAAGTCTTATTTTTACGATTTACACTATTTGGAGTGTTATCAACATAGTGGACTGTGTAGTCCTCATATGTTGTCACGATATAGGAACCATTTTCTTCCTTGATTTCGCGGATATCCAAAGCTCCTGGCTCATAATAGTTAATTTTCGCTTTCTTAACACCACCACCAGTGGTCCACTCAACCATTTCTCGATATACTGCACTAGAGGTATCGTAGTATTGAGAATAGTTGTTGCTCCTATTAGAAACTGAGCTGAAAACAGCACTGCGGTAGTCATTAAGGAAAGTAGAGACTTTTGCCTTTTGAGCCTCAACCTTTTTCGCTTCTTCGTTCTTTTCTCTAATCTTAGAAACCACTTCCTTAGGAAGAGATAATTTCACATTAGTGGTGTCATCTTCCACAACAACTGTCTCTTTATTGGTAGTAAAGGTAGTATCAGAGATAGTAAACTTAGCATAAATTTCAAGTTCTTGATAAGGAACAAGCTGCAACTCAGGGGTCAAACTGCTACCACTTTCTTTACCATTAACAACGATTTTAATATCTGTTGCTTTTGAAGTTTCAGAAGGCATAGTAATTTTTAGCTGTTTCTTTTCAGACTTGAGATCGAGTTTGATTTCATTATCCTTAGCCGTAGCTAAATCAAGCTGAACCTTACTCTCTACATCTCCAACATCCGTCTTACCTTTGAGAGTAAAGTCTTGTTTGATAAAGTGATATTCACCCAATTCAGTGTCAGTGTTTTTCTTAAGAGTAATAGTTTTTTTCTCACCAGGTTTAATGGTAGCATTATCCAAATTGGTATTGACTTTAACTTTGACTGGATAGGAAACCATCTGATATTCCTGAAAAATACCAAATTTCTTACTCTTTTCAGTAACACCTAAAATCTTATTATTGTTGTCATCGATATAAGCAGATTTGCCATTTGACTCAACAATGTTATCTAGCTCAGTTTCGAGATTAATCTCCTGGCTCTCTAGATGCTCAACTAGCGCTCTTGCTTCAGCACGTGTCCACTTATCGGATTGAGTAGAAAGAATACTTGCAACTTCATCAAAGTCTTTACTAGAGACTGCTTTTGCAAAATGGTCTGTAACAACTTTAACCCCAGTTATAGAGTTTAGATAGAAGAAAGCTCCAATCAAAGCAGCAACTAGAAGGGTTGGACCCCCAATCATGATTGCTTGCTTTTTGGATATTCTCTTTTTAGCCTTTTTTACTGGTTTCTGTGGTAATTGTGAGTCGAGCAGTTCAGACCGAATAGGCAGGTTAGAGAATCCTTGACTCTTAGCCCCTGCAAATTCTTCTTTGGTAGGTTTTCGACCAATATTATTTTCAAAAGCTTGCAGCCAATTCTTGCGTTGCGCTTCATATTGATTAGACTCGGAAGAACCTTGCTTCTCATCTTGGGAAGATGGTTGAATCGATTCTTCTGTGACAGGATCGTCAGAAGGTGTCTCCTGAACAATATTTTGATTATCAGATGCTTCATCAGTAGTATTTTCTACTGACGAAGTTTCTGTGGTTGCTTCCTCAGCTTCGCCTGCAATCTCCTTAATCTTTTTTGGATCAAAGTTAGATTGTTTGCCGGCTTGGAACTCACTTGCAGTTGGTTTTCGACCAATTACTTTTTCAAAGAGATCAACCCATTTTTCTTTTGTTGCCATAAATCTCCTCCAAGATTACATCATTGCGATACTAGTTAGTAGAGAAAAAGCGATGAAAGAGAAGAAAAGTGTAATCACACCATTGACAATAATGGCCAATAGGTATTTATAAAAAGGATCCATAGAGTTGTTTGTCTTGGAATAAATCAAAGCAAAGGTCGCTCCAACTCCGACTAACAAAAGACCAATCCATGTGAAGAACAGAGATAAATGAATAATACCCAACAGAGCAAACAGAGCTGAAACAGCAATAAATGGAAGAACAATGGCATAAAGTCGACCGTACCAATCAAAAGCCTTATTAAAGGTAAAACTTCTATCCTGGTAGACCAAACGCTTCACAACAAAACCACCTAAAATAATAGAAAAAAGGAAGAGAGCTGCAGCTATCAGTGAAACAAAGAAGACTTTGAAATTAAAAGTCGGCCCATTATACATACCAAAACTCATGATACCAATGGTACTGAAAATGTTGTAGTTTGC
>CAUVQK010000233.1:0-3353 GCA_963553705.1 uncultured Streptococcus sp. | reverse complement strand
TGTAGTCGTTAATATCACGCGCAGATCTGTCCTCCAAAATATGCTCACCAAAGTAAATCCCACCAGTCAGCTCACGCACGACCACGAAGTCCACGCCAGCAATTCGATCTGCCTTCAAAGGCGACAAATGCTTAAGAGCATCGAAAATCTTAACCGGACGGATATTGGCATAGAGTTCAAGCTCCTTCCGCAGAGCGAGCAAGCCTTGCTCCGGACGAACCGGTGCATTATCATACTGGGGACTGCCGATAGCTGCTAGAAGAATAGCTTCCGCCTTCTTGGCCGCTTCTAGAGTTGACTGAGGCAGAGGATGACCTTCCGCATCAATACCAGCACCTCCAAAAGCCTGCTCCGTGATATGATAAGTAAAACCGAACTTGTCCGCAACAGCAGCCAGTACTTGGAGACCGGATTCCATGATTTCTGGGCCGATACCATCGCCCGCCAGAGCTACAATTTCTTTTGTCATAGTCGCTTCCTTCTAATTATTTGCAGGCAGATCGCGGTAAGATACCTGATGGCCGATTTCACCAGCATTTTCCTTTTGCACAAAGGTATTGGCATGGATATAGGCAATGGCGCTGGCCTTAAGAACATCAAAGTCAATCCCAGAAGAGTTGAAAATCGTATCTGTATCTGTATTTTCAACAGCTACCAAGACGCGAGCCTGAGAGTCGATACCATCCGTTACCGCTTCGATGTTATAAGACAAAAGCTGAACAGACTGGTTAAAGAATTGGTCAATAGCATTAAAGATGGCTTCAACGCTTCCCTTACCTTCTGCCACACAGCTGACCGTCTCACCATCGCCATTAACCAGCTGCACATCCGCTGTGATGGTATGGTCATCATTGGTCGTCAGCTGCAGATCATCAAAATGGAAGCCTTCAGGATTTTCGACGGTCGTTCCGGCAATCAGAGCCCGAATATCAGCGTCTGTGATTTCATTTTTCTTATCAGCCAAGACCTTAAACTTAGCAAAGAGATCATTGATTTCAGATTCTGCAAAGTCCAGAGCCAGTTCTTTGAGTTTTTCGACAAAGGCATGGCGGCCAGAAAGTTTACCAAGCGGAAGCGAATTGCTCTTGACTCCAACCAGCTCAGGTGTGATGATTTCATAGGTCAGTGGATTCTTAAGAACACCATCCTGATGGATACCGGACTCATGAGAGAAGGCATTGCCACCGACGACCGCCTTGTTTTTAGGCACTGGAATACCTGAGAAACGGGACACCAGCTCAGAAGTGTTGATCGTTTCATTAAGGACGATATCTGACTCAACCTGATAATAGTCTTGACGAATTTCTAAAGCAACTGCTACTTCTTCCAGAGCTACATTTCCAGCCCGCTCACCGATTCCATTGATAGTCCCCTGAACACGACCAGCACCGTGCTTGATAGCCGTCAAAGTATTGGCCGTTGCCATGCCAAGGTCATCATGGCAATGAACACCAAATACAACCTTATGATCAGAAGTCACATTTGCCACTAGGTAGTCGAAAATATTTGCAAACTCTTCTGGCGTGGTAAAGCCGACTGTGTCTGGAATATTGATATAAGTCGCACCTGCATCAACTGCTGTTTGTACCACCTGAAAAAGGAAATCCAGCTCTGTTCGTGTCGCATCCTCTGGTGAAAACTCGACTATATCGAACTTGGAGCGCGCGTAGGAGACATGCTCTTTCACAGATTCTAAAATCTCTTCCTTAGACTTTTTCAGCTTAAACTCTCTGTGAATAGGACTGGTCGCAATGAAGACATGAATCTGTGGATGCTTGGCATCCTTGAGCGCTTCATAGCAGGCGTCAATATCGGACTTGACCGAACGCGCTAGCCCAGTAACAGAAGCTTTTGTGATGACTTTAGCAATCTCCTGCACCGCCGCAAAAGAATCTGGACTCGCAGCTGGAAAACCAGCTTCAATGACTGAAATCCCCCACTTCTCTAACTGCTTGGCAATTGCCACCTTCTCCTTGATAGAGAAATTCACTCCTGGTGTCTGCTCACCATCTCGGAGACTGGTATCAAAAAACTCAACTTTGCGTGTCATAGACAACTCCTTTTCTAAGATACATAGACCAATTAGGAAAAAATCTTTCCAAACTTCTAGGTCGTGTTCAATGACTGAGACGGTCTGAGACAAATTGATTTCAGAAAAATCAAGATGTATTCCCACTCCCGTCGCTCCTTTAGAAACCATTTCTTCCTCATCAGAGTTTGAGGTAAGATAGGTGAAATAAAAAACATCTCACTTGAGGAACAAGCGAGATGTTGATTTACTCCCGCTTGGTAAGCCAAACAGGACTAATGCTTTTGCACTAGCCCGAGTAACGCAACAACAAAGCAAAGTTTGAAGATTGGGTTGACTTCATGTTTGACTAACTCCTTTTTGAGATGGTTTCTTATTGTTTAGTATTTTAACACAGTATCATAAACCTGTCAAGAAAAAGTCGATATTTTCTGAAAATTTTTAATATGCTGGATTATTTTTGGGGATTTAAAACTGTAAATACGAGAAAAAGGAAGTAAGGTAAGTCTCACTTCTTCTATTTTTCAGCAATCGTAACATAGTTTATTTACTCACTTCATCCAGCTTATTCTGAAAGCGTCTGTTCTCCTGATAGCGAGCTTCTAGAACATCGTCTATGCGCTTTTTGTATTGCTGATGGTATTGTTCCAGATTATCCTCTATTTGAAAAATATAAGGTTGAGCCGCTGTCAAAGGAACCTCTCTACATGCATAAGAAATTGCCTCTAAGAGTTTGTTCGTCTCTCTGTCAAACTTATAGTAGTATGTATCTAAGTCTGTCTCTACTCGCTCAAACTCACGCATTTTTAGAGCATGTTCATCTTCCAGTTCCTGAAGCTTCTTTTTATCCAGCATTGCCTCTCCTCCTATCCCTTAATCGGGCTATCCAAAGAAGGCATCTGCATCGTCTGAGTTAGATGAGTTTCAGCAGCTTGCGCTGCCTTCCCTTCAAATCCACCCTTAATATCATTGACATAGTTAGTAGAAGCATAATTTTTCATATCCAAAGCCGCCGCCTGTAGCTGAGCTGCCAGAACTAATCCTTTTGCAAGGATAAGCAGCTCTTTGGCCACTATCAAAGCCTTGATAGCCTGCCTCTCCTGCTCCTTCATCTTTTCTTTAAACTGTCTCTCTAACTCCACTCTAGTTACGAGCGCATCATCATTTGGTATAAGCATTTTCAATAACCCTCCATGATCCTTTCACATCTGCTAAGAGATTATTGAAATCCTCAGCTTGCTGAGTATCGACTGCTGCAAAATCTCCACTTGCTCTGACCAAAGTCGTTCCCAACTGTTCAATCTCTGTCAGGAATCCTTTTGCG
>CAUVQK010000232.1:0-3356 GCA_963553705.1 uncultured Streptococcus sp. | reverse complement strand
CAGGTACGCTTATGGCTATCACTGACCACATCAATATGACTGGTCAAAATCCTTTAATCGGTGAAAACTTGGATGAATTTGGTCCGCGTTTCCCTGATATGTCTAAATCTTACACTCCAGAATACCGTACCATCGCTCATAAAGTTGCTGATAAGCTTGGTATCAAGCTGGATGAGGGTGTCTATATCGGTGTAACTGGACCAACTTATGAAACGCCAGCAGAAATCCGAGCTTATAAGACACTTGGAGCGGATGCAGTCGGCATGTCTACTGTTCCTGAAGTTATCGTAGCTTCTCACTCTGGCTTGAAAGTCCTTGGGATTTCATGCATTACAAACTTTGCTGCTGGGTTCCAAGAAGAGCTTAATCATGAGGAAGTGGTTGAAGTAACAGAACGTGTCAAGGGTGATTTCAAACGATTACTTAAAGAAACACTTGCTGAATTGTAAAAAAATGTTGAAAGGCGGAGTATCTGGGTTTGTAATTGAATCCGAACTAGCCTTTCTATGAAATATTAAAATTAAGAAAAAGGTAGAGCGAGGTGTTCAGATTTGAACACAAGCGGAAAACTATCTTTCAAATAAACACAGAAAGGAAGGGCATCTGAGTCTGAATTGAACTCGGGTTAGAGGCGGTGCAAAAAAGATAAATCTACCTAGATGCAGTCGCATCTTCGTTTGATTTCCTATTTTTGCTTTGCCTCTTTTAAGCCCTTAGTATCTTATATTATGTCTATTCATATTTCTGCTAAGCCAGGTGAAATTGCGGATAAAATTCTTCTTCCAGGGGATCCGCTTCGGGCCAAATTCATCGCTGAGAACTTTTTAGAAGATGCTGTTTGCTTCAATGAAGTCCGTAACATGTTCGGTTACACTGGTACGTATAAAGGCGAGCGTGTTTCTGTTATGGGGACAGGGATGGGAATGCCCTCAATCTCTATCTACGCGCGTGAGCTGATTGTTGATTACGGTGTGAAAAAGCTGATTCGTGTTGGGACAGCAGGCTCGCTGAATGCTGATGTGCATGTCCGTGAATTAGTACTGGCGCAGGCAGCTGCGACTAACTCCAACATCATCCGCAATGACTGGCCACAGTATGATTTCCCACAAATCGCTAGCTTTGATTTACTAGATAAGGCCTATCATATCGCTAAAGGTCTTGGTATGACAACCCATGTTGGGAACGTTTTGTCGTCAGATGTCTTTTACTCAAACTACTTTGAAAAGAATATTGAACTTGGTAAATGGGGCGTTAAGGCAGTGGAAATGGAAGCGGCAGCACTTTACTATCTGGCAGCTCAACACCATGTGGACGCTCTTGCCATCATGACCATTTCTGACAGCTTGGTCAATCCAGAAGAAGACACGACTGCAGAAGAACGCCAAAATACCTTTACCGATATGATGAAGGTTGGTTTGGAAAGCTTGATTGCAGAAGCATGAAACTAGATGTCAAAGAAGCCATTCTCTTTGCTATCTCCCGCTATGACTATGCTTATGCCCATAAACTGGCTGAGCGAGCAGGAAGCAGTGTCAAGACTGACTTGGCCCGTCTTCTTGGCGCTTTAGCGGAGCGAAGAGAGCTCAACATCCAATCTATGATGAATCTAAAGTTGGAAATCACTGGGTCTAATCTAGCTGATTTTCAGCTTTTTTGCCATGAAAATGAAGCGGACGAGCAGCTGGTCAATTACCTGTATGATCTGGAAGCCAAGCTTAGAAATGAGCAGCTGATTGACTTTATCCGAGCTGTCAGTCCGGCTATTTATCGGATTTTTATGCGGCTGATTCGCATGCAAATACCGGATATTGACAGCTATATTCATAATTCTAGAGAGGCCAGTTACGACCGTTGGAAGTTTGAGAAGATGAGGAATTCTGATAATCCTGACCTGCAAAATTTTCATGCGGAAAGCACGGTCAATTCTTCTAGTTTGACGGAGCTGATTTTGCAGTTGAATTTGTCCGAGTCTGTCAAAGAATCAGCACAGCAGCTAAGAGAGTTAGAAAAGTCAGTCCGCAATCCACTGGCTCATCTTATCAAGCCTTTTGATGAGGAAGAATTGCACCGGACGACTGGTTTCTCATCTCAGCACTTTATGGAGCTTCTTGTTGATTTGGCGCAGGAGACAGGCATTGTCTACCAGAGGGAACCTTTTTACTTCGACCGAGCGAATGAGCTCATAGAAAGTCTCTTGTAAGGAGTAGCAGGATGGATAAGATTGCAAAGCTGCAAGAATTAATAGACCAAAGTCAGAATATCGTCTTTTTCGGTGGTGCGGGGGTTTCGACGGAGTCCAATATTCCAGACTTCCGCAGTTCAGATGGGATATATAGCGTTAAGCTGGGACGGCATTTTACAGCGGAGCAGCTGGTTTCTCACACAATGTTTGAGCGCTATCCGCAGGAGTTTTTTGACTTTTACAAGAAGTACCTGCTCTATCCAGATGCTAAGCCCAATGCTGCTCATGCCTACTTGGCGGACTTGGAGAAGACAGGCAAGCTCAAGGCTGTAGTGACTCAAAATATCGATAGCTTGCATGAAATGGCTGGTTCGAAAAAGGTTTTCAAATTACATGGCAGTGCGGATAGAAATTTTTGTCTGAATTGTCAGCGATTCTATGATTTGGATGGCTTTCTGGCTCTGCAGAGTACCATTCCTCACTGCCTTGACTGTGGCGGTATTGTCAAACCAGATGTGACTCTCTATGAAGAACCGCTAGATATGGAAGTTTTCCATCAGGCAGCTCAAGCAATCCATCAAGCGGACCTGCTGATAATCGGCGGCACGTCCTTAGTCGTCTATCCCGCAGCCAGCCTCATCCAGTACTTTGCAGGTAAGCATCTGGTCGTCATCAACAAGACCAGCATCCCTCAAGACAGCCAGGCGGACTTAGTCATTGAGGGCAAGATAGGAGAAGTGTTGGGGAAGTTGAAACAATAGAAAAAACACCTGAAAAAGCTTTGTCAGGTGTTTTTTCAGTTTATTTATCAAACTTCACTTCCTCGATCAGATATTCTATAAAGCGTTCTCCCATCTTGGATAGGCTGGCTTTTTCATGTTTGATGTAGACTAGCTCAATAGGATCATCGATATCAAGTGGAATAGAGACAATGTTGTCACCATTGAGATTGCTGTTGAGGATACCAGTAGCAATCGTGTATCCGTCCAGACCAATCAAGAGGTTAAAAAGAGTAGCTCGGTCACTAACTACGATAGACTTTTTATGGTGTTCTTGGGAGAGGATTTCCTCAGAAAAGTAGAAGGAGTTGTGGGTTCCTTGGTCGTAGCTGAGGTAAGGAAAATTTTCTAAATCTGACAGTTGGACCAATTTTTTCTTAGCAAGAGGATTGGAC
>CAUVQK010000231.1:0-3379 GCA_963553705.1 uncultured Streptococcus sp. | reverse complement strand
AAAATATATTACTCTCATTATTCTCGGAGGTGTAGCCGTTTTATCGATAGCATTGATAAATGGTTGGCGTCTGGATGATTACACCGTCCCAAAAAATAGAACAAGAGAACAGTATGATTTTGAAGGCACATTTGAACCAATGTTTAAGTTTTTAGAACAAGAGAAAAAGGATTTTACTGGACTAAAGCTTTATAAGAGTAGTGTTTATATAGAGAAGGAAGACGAAGTCACAGATTATGAGATAAGCTTAGATACTACTCAATCTGACATTAAGGGTGACTACACAATAACAATCGGTGATAAAAAAGAGATTGTTCCTGTTACTTATTCTAACGGTAAACTAACTTACAGCTCGGAGATAACTCCTTTATTTGATGAAGAGATTCTTAACTTAGTTGTTCAAAGAGATCATTTCGCTCCCTTGGATGTGAAAGAGACTTTTAAGAGTGCAGAAACAGAGCTTCGTGATATTATCTACCAGCCAGAAAATCACTCTGAACTCTTTAAATATCTCAAAAATAAGTATAATATGCCAGAGGACACTACCTGTCGAATAAGATTAGATCACTCTAGTGGAACAATCTATGGAATTTCAATACTAATGGAATCTAAGGATGAGGCTGTTCAAGTAGATTTAACTATATTTAAACAATAGGGGGGATAATCAATGAATGGAATTGAAAAAAGTAACCTCCGAGTTGAAATGTCAGCTGTCTTGTCTGATGCTGCTATAGATGTCAATAGAAAAGGAGTCAAGAGATGGATACAGTTAAAGGTCTCTTAGTCATGGATGTAGACAGCACCTTAATCATGGAAGAGGGGATTGACCTGCTAGGAGAGGAGGCGGGTGTAGGAGCTCAGGTTGCGGCTATTACCGAGCGTGCCATGCGCGGAGAGTTGGACTTTGAAGCTGCCTTACGTGAGCGTGTTGCACTTTTAAAAGGCCTGCCAGAGGATATTTTTGCTCGAGTTGCAGAAAAGATTCACTTCACTCCGGGAGCCGAGGAACTGGTCAAGGAGCTGCATAAACTTGGTTATAAAGTGGGCTTGGTGTCAGGTGGTTTTCATGAGACGGTGGACAGACTAGCTGAGCAGCTTGGAATTGACTACGCCAAGGCAAATCGTTTGGAAATCCAGCAGGGGTTTTTGACAGGCCAAGTCTTAGGAGAGATTGTCACTAAGGATACCAAGCTTGCCATGCTAAAATCATGGGCGGCTGAAAATAAATTGGAATTAAATCGAACGATTGCTATGGGGGATGGCGCCAATGATCTGCCTATGATTCAAGCGGCAGGGATAGGAATTGCCTTTATGGCCAAGCCAATCGTGCGAGAGCAGGCTCCTTATCAGATTCAAGAATGCAATCTTTATCGGGTTATTGATCTTTTAGACAATAGAAAAGAGTAGGAGAGAAGCATGCATATTCTAATTGCACAGGATTCTTTCAAGGAAAGTTTGTCAGCTGCTCAGGTTGCTCTAGCTCTGCAGACGGGCTTTTCTCAGGCCTTGCCAGATGCCAGCTTTGACTTGGTTCCGGTCGGTGACGGGGGCGAGGGGACAATGGCTGCGCTGACAGCAGCCTTGGGCTGGGCTGAATTTTACCACACTGTGGCTGGCCCCTTCGGTCAGCCAGTAAAAATGTCTTACGCCAGAAATGGTCAGCAAGCGCTTTTTGAGATGGCTGATTTGGTCGGACTCGCTTCTATTCCTCAGGAAAAACGAAATCCCTTGGCCATAGAGACCAAAGGATTGGGAGAATTGATTTTGCACCTGGCTGAAGATGGTGTCAGAAAGATTTTAGTTGGTGTTGGTGGTTCGGCCAGCAATGACGGTGGAATTGGACTGGCAGCAGGCCTAGGCTATGAATTTTTCGATGCGGATAATCATAGACTGCGCCCCATTGGCTCGTCTTTGGGAAAGGTCGCTCGAATTTCAGCTGAGCAGGTTCCCGCTTTCTTGAAAGAAGTTGAGATTGAGATTTTGACGGATGTAGACAATCCTCTCTGCGGAGAGCGAGGTGCGACAACTGTTTTCGGAGGACAGAAAGGTCTATCTCCCCTACTCTTTTCTCAAGTAGACCAAGCTATGGCTGATTTCTATCAGTTGGTTGATTCTCAGGTGATTGATATGGATGGAGCTGGGGCTGGAGGCGGAATGGCAGCAGGACTGGTTGCTTTTGCCGGAGGAAAAATCGTTTCGGGTATTGAAACCTGTCTAGATTTACTGGATTTTGATGAAAGAGTTAAAGAAGCGGACTTGGTCGTAGTTGGCGAAGGGCGGATGGATCGTCAGTCCTTGGCGGGCAAGGCACCGATCGGAGTCGCAAGACGAACACCAGAAGGCATCCCTGTACTGGCGATTTGCGGTAGCCTAGCTGATGATTTACCGGATTTCCCAGTTGAGAATATCCAGGCAGCTTTTCCGATTATTGCGCGAGCAGATAGTTTGGATAGGATTCTAGAGCAGGCGGAGCAAAATTTGATTCGCACAGCAAGAAATATTGGCAATGTACTAAAAATGAAAAAAAGCGGTTAGTCCGCCTTTTTTAGTAGGTATTCAATTTCTTTAACTATCATGCCCTTTTCAAAGAAGAAGATATCACAAGACAGGTCACCAAAATCATTTTCTAAAATGGTCACAATCCGATTCTGGTCGGGACTAAGCAGATAATAGGTGCAACGAAACTGGACGGGGTTCTTATGGTAGACTTTTTGAATTTTAGTCAGGTAGTCAGCTTTACCTTTGATGATTTCGATTGTATCACCCTGTAATTCCCAGCTTACATGATCAGAAAGAAAGGTCTGATAGGTGTGCCAATCTCGCTGATTTTCAGCTTCAAAAAAGGCAAAAAGTTTTTCTAAATTTGTCATCTTACCCAAACCATTTTTTCCAGAGAGGGCGCTTTTCCTTTGCAGGTTTTTCTGCTGGCTGAAGGAGACTAGCAAACTGTTGGCTCATGTCCTTGTCATCTACTTGGACAAGATGGTCGCTATGGACAATCAGGCCAAAAGGAGAAGACTGGTAATCGCTAGAGACGATAGTGGCTTCGCAGCCTAGCTCCTTAGAGGTTTTTAGATAAAAGATTTGATTGCCAGACTCGACTTCTGGGGAAATTTTGACAAATACAGGTTGGCAGTTTTTCATGATGCTGCTGAGCATTTCCTTGAAATGACTGCGAATGAGAGTCTCGTTAGCTTGCTCAATAGAGCAGGAAGCCAGCACTCGCTCCTCAAAAGTCCCTAAAAATCTACGCTGTTCATCAGGATTGAGCTTGACTCCGCCCTGAGCTTTTTCCATGATTACTTTATTAATATCAGTCATAATAAAATTGTACCATAAAAGGAGAAATTCTAAAAGGTCGAATCTTCTTTCTGATTTG
>CAUVQK010000230.1:0-3379 GCA_963553705.1 uncultured Streptococcus sp. | reverse complement strand
ATAACTAAAATAGAATAGTGTATAATAAAATCTGCAATTTAAATGATTATTTAGGAGATTATTATGGGAAAAGATTTATTTAATCCTCACCTGCGTAAGTTTTCGATTCGGAAACTAAACGTCGGTGTTTGTTCTGTGCTCTTGTCAACCCTGCTTCTTTTGGGAGCAGCTGCGCAGGTTAGCGCTGATGAGACTGTTTCTTCTGGGACTCAAAACGAGGTTTCTGAAATAGGTATAGCCGATTCCTCAGTAAATACTGCAGAGCCGCTAAATTCACCAGCTGAGGAAAGTAATTCTGCCACTATTTCAGCTCAGGCAGAAGATGCATCTGCTGTAACGACTACAAGGCCTGATTCAGATGGCAAGTCAACAAGTGAGCAGCCGGCTACAGAAACTACCTCTGCACCAGCTGTTGTTCCTGCAGAAGTTAAGTCTGAGGAAAACAGCCAATCAGTTCCTGCTCAACCGGCAGGAACTACAGAGACTCCTCAGCCTAGTCGCTCTCGTCGGGTAAGACGGGATGCAGCACCTACTGGTCTGCGAGATGGTAATCCTAACAACACCATTGAGAAGCCTACTTTGGCTGATTCTGAAAAAAAGAACCCAACGGAGTTGATGAAGCAGATTAACTGGCTGGATCTTGGTGATAAAAGTGCCATCAGCAACTTAGATACGGACGATTCCTTTAAAGTTGGTACTGTTTATGAAAAAGAAATTTCACCAGGCTATCGTATCAAACTGACAGTGACGGAATTAAAACCCTTCCACTCAACAGAGATTTATCGTGACCGCGTCAAGGGTACTGCGTATGAAAACAGCTATGATCCGAATGCGAAAAACACTTGGTTCAGATATGTAAACGAAGACTATAAAAAGCAAGAAGCCGAAGGAGATTCGGCTAGACCAAAAATTATAGGTTCGGAACAGAATCAATGGACAGCCGTCCGAGACCAAGGGATTAACACCAATGGTCGAAAGACTCAATTACTAGTCCCTAAAAATGGTGCTAGCTATGGAATAAAATTTAAGGTAGAAGCGACTTATCTTGGGAATCCTGTAAAAGCAACAGTTATCATGTCAGATGGAGAAGAGGCCAACCCAGGGGAGTATGCTATCTTCACGACCAATGGCCAAGGTTGGGAACACTTGGCAGAATGGAAACGCGTTCGGCCAGATGGTGCTGTAATTACGGATACCTATTCCCCAATGAATCCTAATAGATATGGTCAATACATAGGGGATGATGCGACTGTACCTGTCATTGACTGGACTGCTTTTACTAATCCAGATCAAAAAACAGGAGGCTTGGGCTCTCAGGTCTTTGGTCCTAATACTTCTAAAGATCACACAGTTCCGATTGTGATGACACGTGGCGCTTCAGAAGTTGGGATTTATATTGCTTCTTCTGGTCAGCAAGCTGCTATGATTGGTTTTATGGTAGTAGATGAGGGAGATGCACCAGCTTCTTATGGAAATGCTGTTCATGCTATTTCTGGTTATGATGCCAATACAGGTGCAAGAACTCCTCAGCCATTCTTGGGTCGGGTTGAAGCTGATATTGATACTACTTCGGGTAATGACTGGATGCATGATGAAAATACTGATCACGCAGACGAAGGGGTTGATCAGCTCTTGCCTTCAGATTTGACTGGTAAGACAAATAACCTTTTCCGAGTTAATCGTCTTCAAAATGGTGACTACTCAGTTCGTCTCCAAGCCTCAGCCAATGGCAATAGCAAGGCTTATGTCCGTGCTTGGATTGATTTCAATCAAAATGGTGTTTTTGATGAAAATGAGGCCAGCGAATTTACTGAAGTAACAACGGCTGGTGACTATACTGTTAATTTTAAGAATAATCCAGCGATGACCAATCCTGCAGTTAGCAAGCTGGGAATGCGGGTCCGTATTGCCCTGAATAAGGGAGATATTGAAAAACCTACAGGAACAGCCTTTAGTGGGGAAGTTGAAGACTTAGAAGTCATCTTGACCTATCCACCAAAGGGAGAAAAGAAGGAAAGTACGGGAATAATCGGCCAGCGTCAGAAAGCTACTCTTCAGTTTACACCTCAAGGTATTGATCAAAATGATGAAAGCAAGAAAGCGGCTATTGATACAACTGTAGCACCTCTTGTTTTGGACAATGCAGGTCATACATTAACAGCAGATGGCGACGGTTGGTACAGTACTGCTGAGGGACGATATAAAGTAACAGCCAAGGGTGCAAATGTGGATGTGATATTTGAACCTAGCACTGGCTTTATCGGTACTACTCAAGGCATTAATATCCGCAGTGTTGATACTAATGGTGCAAGTACAGATTGGATTGCGAAGAATAATGGAGAACCTCTTATCAACGATAAGTTGAATAATATGGATGCCCGCTATATTCCGACTGTTTTGAATTTCACGGAACATCGTTCGACGGACGCACAAGGTTTGCCTCAAGTGCAGGATATTGTCTTTAATGATGGCAATCCTGCTAAGACACCTGCGCAACCATCTGCAACGAATCCTGTCTTTTTCTTGGATGTTGATGGCAATCGTATTGTTGGAACAAGCGCGAAGGCAACTTCGCAAGGCCAAGAAGTGGGAACCTTTGAATTAGATCCAGCTACTGGGCGTGTGACTTTCACTCCGAATAAGTCATTTGTGGGGACAGTTGACCCTGTTAACCTACAATTGCATGATACCGATGGAACAGAGCACCGTGCAACCTATCAACCAACAGTAACGCGTCTTGTTCCAACAGCACAAGGAGCAAGCTCTGAAGGTATTCAAGGTGCTGAACAATCTGGTAATTTGATCTTTAAGCCAGGTGATAATCGTGTGCCAATTAATGAGGCAGTTGCTCCAACTTTTGATAACGGTCAAACAACTAAGGTTGTTCCGAATGTCGGAACTTATATGGTTGATAACGCAGGTCGTGTAACCTTCCAACCGGTTCCTAGCTATAATGGCCGTCCAAGTGCAGAATCTGTTAAACGTGTTGATATGAACGGGACAGAAGTAACCGCTGTTTATCAAGCTGAAGTTAAGGCCGCAACCCCAACTAGTCAAGATACACAGTCTACTGGTTTACAAGGGAAACTTCAAACGAGTCACCTAAACTTTACTCCAGGTCAAGCAACTGTTAATAACCAAACACAAACAGTCCCATTAAAGCCAGCAGGACCACAATTCGTTGTGGATGGGCAGGTTCAACAAGCTAATAGTCTGCCTGTTTATGATGCAAGTGGCAAGCTACAAGGAACTTACACTGTTCAAGCTAATGGAGATATTAGCTTCCAACCTGCACCTGATTTCCATGGGACGCCAACTCCTGCGCGTCTTCGTGTAAGGGATAAGAACGGATCTACAGCAGAAGCAGTTTACCAACCTA
>CAUVQK010000229.1:0-3381 GCA_963553705.1 uncultured Streptococcus sp. | reverse complement strand
CATCAGCCTACATCTGGGAAATCAACACCGAAGAAGAAGGAACTCCAGACCAAATCAAAAGCTTAGTTGAAAAACTACGCAAGACAAAAGTGCCGTCTCTCTTTGTCGAATCAAGTGTGGACGACCGTCCGATGAAGACTGTTTCTAAAGACACCAACATCCCAATCCACGCTAAAATCTTCACGGACTCAATCGCTGATGAAGGCGAAGAAGGCGACAGCTACTACAGCATGATGAAATACAATCTAGATAAAATTTCTGAAGGCTTGGCAAAATAATGATAAAAGGTTAGGAAGACAAAATCCTAACCTCTTTATTTTTGGAGAAGGAGCTTCACATGGAGTCAATTTCAAATTTCCGGTCAAATTATTCGAAAAAAATCACTATTCGCTGTACAATGAAGCTATCAAACATGAATGGAGACTTCCTATGACAACTTTTCTCGGAAATCCTGTAACCTTTACTGGAAAGCAACTGCAAGTCGGCGACACAGCCCACGATTTTAGCTTGACAACCACTGACCTTTCAAAGAAAACTCTGGCTGATTTTGCTGGCAAAAAGAAAGTCCTGAGCATCATCCCATCTATCGATACTGGTGTATGCTCGACTCAGACTCGCCGTTTCAACCAAGAGCTCTCTGACTTGGACAATACCGTTGTTATCACGGTTTCAGTTGACTTGCCTTTTGCTCAAGGCAAGTGGTGTGCTGCTGAAGGCATTGAAAATGCTGTCATGCTCTCTGACTACTTCGACCATTCTTTCGGCCGTGACTATGCTGTCCTCATCAATGAATGGCACCTTTTAGCCCGCGCAGTTCTAGTTCTGGACGAAAACAACACTGTGACCTACGTTGAATATGTCGACAATATCAATACCGAGCCTGACTTCGAAGCAGCTATCGCCGCAGTTAAGAGTTTATAAGAGATAAAAATACGGACCTACTAGTCCGTATTTTTTTGTTCGAAAAACTTCTGCCAAAACTGACGGAACCAAGCCCAAGAACGCAAGAGAAAGGATGGTCGATCCAGCAATTTCTTGAACCGAGCAATCTCTGCCTTTACCTGTTTATAAGCACTCCGCCCATTTCGAGCATAAGGGCTCTTAGCCGAACGATAGCCCAATGGGCCACGATTATTCTGAGGTGACTTGAACTTGCAGCCGCCATTTTCAATGGCAAGCCTGCGAAAACGAGGATCCCAGACTGCAGGTGTTTTGACGTCATAGCGGGTATGAGAAGCCTGATTGACCGGACGATTGCGCTCACCATAGTTAAAGCTGGCGCCATTCACAATACCATTTTGGCTAGCCCCCTCTGGATCGATAATATTGAGAAAACGGCCTGTCTGATCCAGAATAAACTCTGTATGAAAATCAATCAGGATTTTTATATTGGCCTGACTAGCTTGACCATCCGGATAGATAGCTTGCTCTGACCTCTTATCAATATAGGCTTTATTATGCAAGCGAGAGGATTCCTTGAAACTGTAGGGAAGTCCGGGGTCGGCCTTGAAATAAGCTGCCAAGGCCTCCGCATCCGTCATCCCCACCTCTCTGAAATGGTCCCGAACCCACTGAGCCTGCTGACAAGAAATGACATAGCGAAACTGATGCAGCTGCCTTTTGAGCTTTTGACTGCCATCCCTTTGGCTAAAATCATCTGCCGGGAAAGCCTGGCGCAAGGTGCTTGAAAAAATCTTCCAAAAGCCATCATGAGGTGTTAGGTTTGGAGCAATCCGAGCCAGCAAAAAATCCGTCTCTGACTTGTCTCCGCTCAACTCCTCAGGCATATTAACAATATTCATAGCCAGAACCAGCAGTTTCTGAGCTCCTAACCTGCTGTTCTGAGAATCCTCAGCTAGCCAGAGCTCTTGAAAGAAAGGACTGCCAAAAAGCTGAGCTTCCTGCAGGTAATCTCCTTCTTCTGACACTGTTTTCCCTTGCACACTAATCTCTGCAAAAACTCGTTCCAGCGCTGTTTGAGACCAACCGATTGATTGCAATTGCTGAAAGAGATGTTCTTTCCCTTCTTTCGGATACATGGCTCCCCTCCTTTCTTTTTTCTATTATACCTACATAGAAAACCGCCCGTCAAGCAACGAGCGGTCTTCTTATTCACGAATTTCTTATCCTTTGATGGCAATAAAAGGTGATCCTTCTGTATTATCTGTCGGATCGACACTCTTGACTCCAAAGAGATAGTCTACTGGATACCAGCCATTATTAGCTGCATTATAAGGGTCACGGACATAGGTTTTTCCATTGTCATAGCCTTTGAGAACCAGCTCATGAGTCACTGGATAATGGGCAAAGATGCTAGTACCAACAGCACCTAGGACATGATGCCCCTGTGAAAGCACTTCTTTGACTGCAGAGGCTGTAAACAGGGTCTCAGTCGTCAGATCCCAGTGCTGGGCAGCTCGGACTATACCCCGGCTGCTAGTACCAAATCCATCTTTATTAAATTCATTGGTATGGTTATACAGGTAATCCGCAACGGTTGTCGGAAGCACTTCTGTCCCAGTAATTCCAGAAATAACCATGGCTAGCGTTGTCGGCACGCATCCTGTCGCATCCATGCTGTAAGGACCATACTTCCTGCCACCCCAGCGACCATCACGCTGTGAGTAGTACGGAGTATTGTAAACTGCTTTGGAGACCTGGGTCGTAGTAGCATCAACAGCGATGAGCTGACCATTGTCCTGCTTATAGTAAAGATGAATCTTGTACTCGCCAGTAGAAAGCTTATGGTCACTAGCTCGGACTGTAATCTTATATGTGCCATTCGCCTGCTTTTGAGCTAAATACCACTTGACATCATCCTGATCCTTATCTGTTGACCAAGTTGGCAGATAGACTGCTTGAATTCCGGCTGGATTGGAGACATTTGTCACAACTACATCAAAAGTTCCTGTTCGAGCATTATTGTTTTGGATATTGATTTTTCCAGTCGCACGGATGTTTTCAGGTGCTACAGAAACCATCAGCTTCTCGCCACCTGCACCTTGCATCTGGCCATCCTCGTTTAGATAGTAAAGATGAACCTTGTACTCACCTACTGAAAACTTATGATCCTGAGCTCGGACATGTTTTTTGTAGGTACCGTCAGCTTGGCGCTCAGCTGTATACCATTGTACATCGTCTTGGTCATCCTTGCTGGACCAAGTCGGCAGGTAGACCGCCTTCAGACCATCTGGGGCAACAATGTCAGAAACGACTATATCAAATTCGCCTGTCTGCGGATTATTATTCTGAATGGTAATCTTACCTTGAGGCTGCGCGCGAGTAACCACCGTCTTAGCAGAACCCGCACCTTGCAGCTGGCCTGAATCATTCACAAAATAGAGGTGAACATTATACTCGCCCAAGGAGTTCTTATGATTG
>CAUVQK010000228.1:0-3395 GCA_963553705.1 uncultured Streptococcus sp. | reverse complement strand
TATAATTAATACTGGACTCGCTGAGAAACCAAGCAGAACTGGTATGAATCTTGGCCTTTGTAGACTGTTTGTTATCTTTGAAGCCTGCTTGACCTGTCGGACTAGTCTCACCAGCATAATAATAGTAACGACTTGTGTCTTTTAATGAAACGACCAAATCCTCAGGAATATCCAAGGGGATTTCCTTTTTATTTGCGGCAAAGAGATGGATATTCTTGACTTTATTATCCTTATAAGACAGGGTCGTACCCTTGACGCTAACGCTGTTGCTCCGGCCGTTTTTACCTATACGATAGGTGAAAGTTTCAACATCGTTGCCACTTCCACCATCTTTTTTAATTTTTGCTAACCGGGTTTCAAAATCTTCCTGAATGTCAAAGTTCAAAGCATTTTGATTACGCTGGCCCAGAATATTCTGGTAACCAGTAGAAAAGAAAGTCAATAATCCTGCTGCAATGACACCTATCAAAATGAGGGCTATCAAAACCTCAACTAGAGTAAAACCTCTGGTTCTTCGCATTTTTTCCATCGCTCTTCCTTTCTACGGACCAGACACAAACCAAAGATCCTGTTGAATTTGCTTTTTAATGTCAGCAAACGTCTGTTCCAAAGCAGCTTCATTAGTCGCAATGACAAAGGTAGACTCTACCTTTCCGACTGTTTTGATTTGATCAGCTATTTTTTGTCCGTCTTTTATTTCTTTTACATTCCCTGAAAAGCCGATGACACTAATACGCTTAACACCAGAGCCGAAGGTCTTTGCCACTTGTCCCACATATTCCGTAGTCAATGAAACAGGTTGATCAGCTTTAATTTGCTTACCATTTGTTGGGAAATTTGCTGTCAGATCATACTTCCCAATCCCGTCAGGAGAGGCTGTATAGGCATTTGGAATACCGTCAGTCAGCAAGACAACATATTTTAGCTGGGCTGGATTTCTCTGAAGACTTACCAAGCCATAGCGAAGCCCATCTCCAGGGTTAGTAATCCAACTTGTAGGGAGGGCTTTAATCTTAGTTTTAATTGTATCTGTATCCTTATCTAGCTCTACAAAATCTTCTTGAATATAACTTGCATCACCAGAAAACCGAACCAAATTAACACTAACGTTCCCTATTTCCTTGAGGTCATCAACCAAAAGATTTGCTTTGGTCTTCAAAATATTCATCCGGGTTCTACTATCTGTTGGTTCCAATTTCTGATTCCACAGGCCATAAGCCATAGAGCCTGATGTATCAAAAACGAAGGAAACAGCAGTATTTACCTGACCTTCAATAGGATCGTTCCGATAAGCAAGGGCAATTCCTTTCTTGCCCTTGGCTACTTTCGATATAACCTGCTTGGTATTAAGAGCTGAAATTGCTGTATCGATGGAGAGATTATTCTTAGAGTTTTTATATTGGCCTGTCAGATTGTAGTTAATCAACCGATTATCCTGATAAGATTCATCTGCCTTAAACTCTAGATCAAGTTGCATATCATAGAGGGAATTAGTCCCTAACACTGACTCGTCCCAGCTTTTAGTTGACTTATTCCAAATATAATTTATAACTTTCTTCCCATCAGGGGATAAGCCGATATAATTCCAGCCCTCAGTTTTTCTGACATCCTTGCCATATTTGCTCTCGTCAAGGACGAAAACAGAGGTCGCCTTACCAATGGTACGATCCACATATTGCATAGAAGTTCGCATTTCTGATTGGATACTAGCTTCCCGCTCGATTATATTGCGGCCTGAAAACATTGTATTAAATACAAGACCTATCAGAAGTCCCACCATACTTGTAAGGATGATGGCAATAATGATTTCAGTCAGTGTAAAACCTTTTTGTATTTTTTTCATCATTCTTTCCTATTTAATTTTTTATCCATCTACTTGGCTGAGATTAAGTGGCCCTCTTCGGAACGGATACCTTGCGTTTCCCAGTTAAAGATTACAACATGCTCATAATAATCTTTACTATTAGCCAAGGTTGACTTTGATTTAATGGTTATAACATAATTTCTAGGGCTACGATCATCACCCTCAAAGGATCCATTCATCTCAATCTCAGCTTTACCTCCATTTTTGAAGGTATGGGTCGAGATAATAGGATCTTTAGGGATTCTTCCTTCCTTATCTTGCGCCCGCCTACTAAACTCTGCATAGAGAGGAGAAGACGCTCCCTCACCTAAAGCCCCCCAAGCAAGCTGAGAGCCAGATGTCGCTATATATTTGGCTTTAAGGTAACTATACATACGCTGGGTTTGCATCTGTCCCGTATCTACTATAGAAGCCATAATCCCCAGCATGGCCACCAGCAGCACAATAGCCACAATAACCATAGGCAGGGTTGAACCTTGTCTTTTTTTTCCTTTCATGGATAATATCTCCTAATTTTCTCTTTTGATATTGCCAAAATAGTTGTCATCATCTGACAACTACTTTGGTAATATCCGACTGCCTTGGCAGTCGGAATAGAGATTTTCTTTCATTGCTATTATTAGCTAGCGCTATTAGATCTCCAGTCAAATTCCCAAGTAATAGGCTTCCCGCCACTAGCAGGCGTATAAGTCGAAATCAGCTTATGACTCGTCTTATTAACCTCATGGGCAATCTTGCCATTATCTGTTGCAAGGGCCTTAGACAGCTCTCCTGAACCCTGAGATTCCTTGGCTATATAAGGCTTGAGTGCATCAAGGTCTGGCACATCAGCTGTTTCTGGTTCGACTTGTGAGCCAATATAGGACTGCACAGCCTGGATTAGCTGACGATGTTCCGACTGGATACGTGCCTTACGAGCCGTGTCCTGGAAAGAAACAAGAGAAGGAATAGCGACTGCTGCGAGAACTGCGATAATAATAATTACCACAATCAACTCAACCAAGGTAAAACCTTTACCTTTTTTCTTCAAGTCCTGACGGAACTTTTGCAGTTTTTTTAGCATTCGTTGATGTTCTCCCCGTTGTAAACTTGGCATTTTATACTTAGTTGTTGCTATTAGTCTTCCAGTCGTAGACCCATTTCTTAGCTTTTGATGCATCGGCACCCTTTGGAGTGTAGGTAGAAACCAGCTGGTTACCAGTGATTACGTGAGCTGGATCGTTATTGGCTCCATCTTTAGCAAGTGTATCGGCAAGATCACCAGATTGTTGTGAATTTTTAGAGATGTAAGGCTTCAAATCGTTCATTGTTGGAGCTGTAGCATTCTCAGGATCTACTTGTGAACCAAGATAAGATTGAATAGCTGATACCAACTGACGGTGTTCTGTTTCGATACGGCTCTTACGCGCACTGTCTTGGAACCCTGTGATAGCTGGGATAGCGACCGCTGCCAAAACAGCAATGATGATGATTACGACAATCAACTCAACCAAGGTAAAACCTTTACCTTTTTTCTTCAAGTCCTGACGGA
>CAUVQK010000227.1:0-3396 GCA_963553705.1 uncultured Streptococcus sp. | reverse complement strand
TTTTATTGTTGTTATAATTTAAAAAAACAAGGAGGCTGATTTAATGAAATTTTCTATGGACAGTAATATGCAGTTTCCTTTGGTTGAGTTGTCGCTCAATCAAGGTGAAACCGTCTTTATCCAGCGTGGCAGTATGGTCTACCACACTCCGAATGTGACCCTGAATACCCAGCTCAATGCTAGCGGTTCTGGTTTGGGACGTTTTGTCAAGGCTGTGGGACGTTCGATGGTTTCTGGCGAAAGTACCTTTATTACCCAAGCGGTTGCCCAGTCTGACAATGGTTACCTTGCTTTGGCACCAGACGCTCCTGGTCAAGTCATTCCTCTTCAGCTAGGCGAAAAGCAATACCGGCTTAATGACGGCGCATTCCTGGCTCTTGATGGTACGGCTTACTATACCATGGAGCGCCAGTCTGTTGGCAAGGCTATCTTTGGAGGGCAAGGCGGTCTCTTCGTCATGACAACCCAAGGTCAGGGCACTCTTTTGGCCAATGCCTTTGGATCTATTAAGAAAATTGAGCTTCATAACCAAGAAGTGACAATTGACAATGCCCATGTAGTAGCTTGGAGCCAATCTTTGAACTATAACATCCATCTGGAAAATGGCTTCTGGCAGTCTATCGGAACAGGTGAAGGAGTGGTCAACACCTTCCAAGGTACTGGTGAAGTCTATGTTCAAAGTCTCAATCTTCAAACCTTTGCAGGCTCACTCAGCAAGTTTATTCCAAGAAGCTCATAAGAAATAAAACTAGGACAGAAGATTAGGCTAGATGCTGGATTTATCTGTCCTATTTTTTTATAACAAAGTCGAGAACTGACAAATAACAGAAAAGATGGTAAGATAATATAAAATTATTTGAATATCAAAGTACCAGCAAGGGGAAAGAATGTCATATTTTGAAAACTTTATGAAGGCCAATCAAGCTTATGTAGATCTGCATGGAACGGCACATCTGCCCATTAATCCCAAAACCAAGGTAGCTATCGTGACCTGTATGGACTCTAGGCTCCACGTGGCTCAGGCTCTGGGACTGGCACTAGGAGACGCCCATATCTTGCGCAATGCCGGCGGTCGGGTAACAGATGACATGATTCGCTCGCTGGTCATCTCTCAGCAGCAGCTAGGAACGCGGGAAATCGTAGTTTTGCATCATACAGACTGTGGGGCACAGACCTTCAAGAATGAGGATTTCACCGCCTATCTTCATAAAGAGCTAGGTGTCGATGTCAGTGATCAGGATTTTTTGCCTTTTACAGATGTAGAGGAAAGTGTGCGCGAGGATATGGTCTTGCTGCGGCAGTCGCCGCTAATCCCAGCTGATGTAAAAATCTCAGGTGCGGTTTATGATGTAGATACTGGTCGAATGACAGTTGTTGAGGAATAGTTAGGAAGTCAATTTCTTTGTCTGCGCATCAGCATTGAAATTGGCTCCTTTTTTATGTTAAAATAGAGAAACGATTTTAATTAGTTAGGACAATGTTATGATTCTTTCCATTATTTCTCAGGGATTGGTTTGGGCCGTCCTAGGTCTAGGTATTTTTATGACCTTCCGGATTCTGGGCTTTCCTGATATGACGACAGAAGGCTCCTTCCCCTTGGGCGGGGCGGTGGCTGTTACATTGATTACCAAAGGAGTCAATCCTTTTCTGGCAACAGCGGCGGCTGTTTTAGCGGGCTGTGCGGCGGGTGCAGTGACAGGTCTGCTCTATACCAAGGGAAAAATTCCGACGCTGCTTTCTGGGATTTTGGTCATGACCTCCTGCCACTCTATCATGCTGATGCTAATGGGTCGTGCCAATCTGGGGCTTTTAGGCAGCAGTAAGATTCAGGATGTTCTGCCCTTTTCAGGGGAAGTCAATGCCCTCTTGACTGGTTTAATTTTTGTCAGCCTAGTGATTGCAGCCCTGCTCTTTTTCTTGGATACTAAGCTCGGGCAGGCCTATATCGCGACCGGAGATAATCCGGATATGGCTCGCAGTTTTGGTATCAATACTGGCCGTATGGAGTTGATGGGACTGATTCTGTCTAATGGCTTGATTGCTCTGGCTGGGGCACTGATTGCCCAGCAGGAAGGCTATGCAGATGTTTCCCGCGGGATTGGAGTAATCGTAGTTGGTCTGGCCAGTCTTATTATTGGCGAGGTGCTCTTCCAGAGTCTGACCTTGGCAGAGCGGCTAATCACCATTGTAGTTGGTGCGATTGCCTATCAGTTCTTGATCTGGGGCGTCATCGCTCTCGGCTTCAATACCAACTATCTTCGTCTCTACAGTGCGGTGATTCTGGCCGTCTGTCTCATGATTCCAACCCTGAAAAATAAATTCTTTAAAGGAGCCAAGTTAAGCAAATGACAGCGATTGTAGAATTAAGAAATGCAACCAAGCTTGTAAAGAGCGGCTTTGATGAAGAAAAAATCATCCTAAATGATGTTTCTTTGGATATTCATGAGCATGATTTTATTACGATTTTAGGTGGAAACGGTGCAGGAAAGTCAACCCTTTTCAATGTCATTGCCGGCACTCTCCCTTTAACCAGCGGCAGCATTCATATTTTGGGGGAAAATGTCACTCATTTTTCACCAGAAAAGCGGGCTAAGTACCTGTCCCGTGTCTTTCAGGATCCTAAGATGGGAACGGCTCCGCGTATGACAGTGGCGGAAAATCTTCTCATTGCCAAATTCCGAGGCGAAAAGCGTGGCTTAGTGCCCCGTGGGCTCAACAGTTACAGGGAAGAGTTTCAGGCGACAATTGAGAAAATCGGCAATGGTCTGGACAAGCATCTGGATACCCCGATTGAATTTCTTTCTGGCGGGCAAAGACAGGCTTTGAGCCTACTCATGGCAACGCTCAAGCGTCCAGAGCTTTTGCTTCTGGATGAGCATACTGCGGCGCTGGATCCTAAGACCAGTGTAGCCTTGATGGAGCTGACCAATGAGTTTGTCAATCGTGACCGCCTCACAGCCCTCATGATTACCCATCACATGGAGGATGCCCTAAAATACGGCAACCGACTAATCGTTATGAAAGATGGGCAGATTATTCAGGACTTAAACAAAGATGAGAAAGCCAAGATGACCATTGCAGATTACTATGGCTTGTTTGAATAGACTTGCTCAGAGTTTTGTAAAAACAAGAGAAGAATATGTACTAAATAATGTACTGCTCCCACAAAGTTAGACAATTAATGTTCAAAAGTCTCTAGTTCTCTATTAAATAGGACTATGTCCTTTTTCTTCAAATTGCTCTCATAGATGAATAAAAACCGCTAGATTGCGGTTTTTTATTATAAAAATAGTCTAAATTACTCGTCTAATCTAATAAACATCATTGCGTTAAGTAAGGAGATGAGTGCGACCGTATTAATATTATTGGAATAGATCAGTCTCTTATTTTCAATAG
>CAUVQK010000226.1:0-3403 GCA_963553705.1 uncultured Streptococcus sp. | reverse complement strand
CCAATCTGCTCCACAAGGTCATCGGTTTCCCGAATGCCTGCGGTATCGATGAGCTTGAGCGGCACGCCCTTGATATTGACATACTCCTCGATCACATCACGAGTCGTTCCCTCGATATCAGTCACAATGGCCTTGTCCTCGCGCAGGAGATTGTTGAGCAGGCTGGACTTGCCAACATTAGGCCGTCCGATGATAGCAGTGGAAATACCTTCGCGTAAAATCTTACCTCGTCGTGCAGTATCGAGAAGATTGCTCAGCAGTGCCTCGAATTCAGCTGTTTTTTCTCGCATAAGCTGGGTCGTCATCTCTTCCACGTCGTCGTACTCAGGATAGTCAATATTGACCTCGACCTGAGCCAGTGTGTTGAGGATTTCCTGACGGGTATTGTTGATAAGGTTGGAGAGAGAACCATCCAGCTGCTTGACAGCATTGTTCATAGCTTTATCGGTCTTGGCGCGGATGATGTCCATGACAGCCTCAGCCTGAGTCAAATCTACGCGCCCATTGAGAAAGGCCCGCTTGGTAAACTCACCAGGCTCAGCCATTCTAGCGCCCTCGCGGATAGCCAACTGCAGGATTTCATTCGTAACCGCAATCCCCCCGTGGGTGTTAATCTCAATTATATCCTCGCGTGTGAAGGTCTTGGGAGAGCGCATAGCACCAAGCATGACCTCGTCTAGAATTTCCTGATTTTGAGGGTCAACGATATGGCCGTAGTTGAGCGTGTGGCTTTCCACTTTGCTTAGATTCTTCCCTTTGAAGATTTTTTGGGCAATAGCAAAGCTGTCAGTCCCGCTTAGTCTGACAATGCCGATAGCCCCTTCGCCAAGAGGCGTAGAAATCGCAGCGATTGTATCAAATTCTCTGGTAATCATACTGTATTTTTCCTTGTGTTTTAAAATCAATTATCCTAATTGTAACGCAAAAATCAAGGAGGAGCAAGGCTTTCGATTATCAAGCGGAAGGAATGCAATTTAAGTCTGGCAAAGAAAACACTTTCATGTTAGTGAGAATCATGATATAATAAAAGTAGTGTGATTCGAGGAGGTGCTATGGAAAATCTAAAGAAACTGGCTGGAATCAAGGCTGCTGAATTTGTCCAAAGCGGGATGATTGTTGGTCTCGGGACGGGTTCGACTGCTTATTATTTTGTCGAAGAGATTGGTCGGCGTATCAAGGAAGAAGGATTGCAGATTACAGCTGTTACGACTTCCAGTGTCACTAGCAAACAGGCTGAAGGGCTAGGCATTCCGCTCAAGTCTATCGACGATGTGGATCAGGTGGATGTCACTGTTGATGGTGCTGATGAGGTTGATTTAGCTTTTAACGGTATCAAGGGCGGTGGCGGCGCACTTCTCATGGAGAAAGTCGTAGCGGTGCCTACCAAGCACTATATCTGGGTGGTCGATGAGAGCAAGATGGTAGACAAGCTAGGTGCCTTCAAGCTGCCAGTAGAAGTTGTTCAGTACGGTGCTGAGCAGCTCTTTCGTCGCTTTGAACGTGCTGGATATAAGCCAGCCTTTCGTCAGAAGGACGGTCAGCGTTTTGTCACAGACATGCAGAATTTCATTATCGACTTAGATTTAGGTGTGATTGAAAATCCAGTCGAGTTTGCGCAAGAACTTGATCATGTTGTGGGCGTAGTGGAGCATGGACTGTTCAATCAAATGGTAGACAAGGTCATTGTTGCTGGAAAATCGGGTCTTCAAGTTTTAGA
Organism: uncultured Streptococcus sp.; assembly: GCA_963553705.1. Classification (GTDB taxonomy): domain Bacteria; phylum Bacillota; class Bacilli; order Lactobacillales; family Streptococcaceae; genus Streptococcus. Next base: position 1,686 of record CAUVQK010000226.1, on the reverse strand, counting down.
GGCCAATAAATAGAAAGAGGTGTTTTATGCCAAAATTTAATCGTATTCACTTGGTAGTCATGGACTCAGTTGGTATCGGTGCTGCACCAGATGCCAATAACTTCGTCAATGCAGGGGTACCAGATGGTGCTTCAGATACTCTGGGACATATTTCCAAAACGGTAGGACTGAATGTGCCAAACATGGCTAAGATTGGTCTAGGAAATATCGAGCGTCCTGTTCCTTTGAAGACCGTTCCTCAAGAAGAAAATCCTAGCGGCTACTATACCAAGCTGGAAGAAGTATCTCTTGGAAAAGACACCATGACAGGCCACTGGGAGATCATGGGTCTCAATATTACTGAGCCTTTTGATACTTTCTGGAATGGCTTCCCAGAAGAAATCCTGACTCAGATTGAAGAGTTTTCTGGTCGCAAGGTCATTCGTGAGGCTAACAAGCCATACTCTGGTACAGCAGTTATTGATGACTTTGGCCCTCGTCAGATAGAAACTGGCGAGCTGATTATCTACACCTCTGCTGATCCAGTATTGCAAATTGCAGCACACGAAGAAGTGATTCCTTTGGAAGAGCTCTATCGTATCTGTGAATTCGCCCGCTCTATTACCTTGGAACGGCCTGCGCTTCTGGGACGTATCATCGCTCGTCCTTATGTAGGTGAGCCTGGCAACTTCACTCGTACAGCCAACCGTCACGACTATGCCGTGTCTCCGTTTAATCCAACTGTACTTGATAAGCTCAATGAAGCTGGAATTGCTACCTATTCTGTTGGTAAGATTAATGACATCTTCAACGGCACTGGAATTAACCATGACATGGGACACAATAAGTCTAACAATCATGGTGTAGATACTTTGGTCAAAGCCCTGAAAGACGAAAACTTCAAAGAAGGTTTCTCATTTACTAACCTAGTAGACTTTGATGCTCTTTATGGCCACCGCCGTGATCCACATGGCTACCGTGACTGTTTAGAAGAGTTTGATGCTCGCATCCCAGAAATCATTGAAAACATGCGAGAAGATGACTTGCTCATGATTACTGCTGACCATGGTAATGACCCGACCTATGCCGGAACAGACCACACTCGTGAGTACATTCCGCTTTTGGTCTTCGGAAAATCGCTGAGAGGTCATGGTCATATTCCTGTTGGACACTTTGCGGATATCTCAGCTACCGTTGCTGAAAACTTCGGAGTAGACAAGGCGATGATTGGTCAAAGCTTCTTGGACAAATTGGTATAAGCATTATAAGAGAGTGAGGAAAATGTTTTATGACAAGCTTATCAGAAAAAATCAAAGCAACAGCAGCCTTCTTAAAAGAAAAAGGTATGACAGAACCTGAATTTGGTCTAATCTTGGGATCTGGTTTGGGAGAATTGGCTGAAGAAATTGAAAATGCCGTTAGTCTTGACTATGCAGATATTCCAAACTGGGGCCGCTCAACTGTTGTTGGCCACGCTGGTAAATTGGTCTATGGAGACTTGGCAGGACGTAAAGTCTTGGCACTGCAAGGACGTTTCCACTTCTATGAAGGAAATCCTTTAGAAATCGTTACTTTCCCAGTGCGTGTGATGAAGGCTCTTGGTGCGACAGGTGTTATTGTGACCAATGCTGCCGGTGGTATCGGCTATGGTCCAGGTACGCTTATGGCTATCACTGACCACATCAATATGACTGGTCAAAATCCTTT
>CAUVQK010000225.1:0-3412 GCA_963553705.1 uncultured Streptococcus sp. | reverse complement strand
ACTTCCATGGAAAGAGCGCCAGCGACATCTGACAGTTTAAGAAGCTGGATGGCATCGTAGGTAGCCAGCGCTCCGATACCTGTCAGGACAGTCGTTCCGTTAATCAGCGCCAGCCCTTCCTTTGCTGCTAGAGCAATTTTCTCGATACCGGCTTTGTCCAAAGCTTCTTGTCCAGAGAGCAATTGGCCTTGATAGTAAGCGCGGCCCAGTCCTAACATAGGCAGAACCATGTGAGCTAGCGGTGCTAAGTCACCAGAAGCTCCCAAAGAGCCTTTTTCCGGAATGTAAGGCACGACGCCTTTATTGAGCAATTCCAGGAGCTTTTCGACAGTAGAGAGACGGATACCAGAATAGCCCTTGACCAAGGAATTAATCCGAATTAACATAATCGCACGGACTGCATCTTCAGGAAGGGGATCACCAAAGCCTGAAGAGTGCGTACGGATTAGGTTTTCTTGCAGTTGAGTCGTATCTTCTGGTGAGATGCTGACATTGCAGAGAGAGCCAAATCCAGTTGTAACACCGTAGACTACCCGCTTTTCGCGGACGATGTCATCCACGATTTTACGGGAAGCTTCAACAGCTTCCTTTGCTTCTTGGTTGATTTCGCAGGTAGCTCCATGACGAGCTACTGCGATCACATCTTCAAGTGTTAGACTGTTTCCGTCTAAGTGAATCAATTTTGACATATAGAATCCTCCATTATGGGATATAATGCTTTGAGTTAGTCAGGGTTAGTAGGAACCTGTTTTCGACCGTGCATGAAGTAGTATACTAAACTTGCAACGGCAGCACCAATGACACCGTAAACAACGTTCATCGGATTATCAGCTACAATCATAACCAGGCTGACAACAACGGCTAGGATAGGGATGACAGGGCCGAATGGTACGCGGAAGACAACCTTCTTTTCTGGATACATTTTTCTGAGTTTCAAGACCGCCAAAGCAGTTGGAATGTATTGGAAGAAACGGAAGACCACGCTGAGGGTAGCCAATTCTTCGAATTTACCAGAGAAGAGTAGGGCGATGGCACATGCTCCAGAAATGATAATTGCTACAACAGGAGCGTTTTTAGAGTTGGTTTCTGAAATTTTCTTAGGGAGCAAGCCTTCATCTGCGATGGCTGCACCATAACGTGGTACCATGATGGACTCCCCGATATTAAGACCGGCGATTGAGATAAGGGCACCAATAGAGACAATCCAAGCACCAGCAGGGCCAATCATTGCTACGAAGGCATCTTGTACAGAAGCATCCGTCTGCATAATATGGTTACCCAGCATGGCGATGGTTCCAGCGATGATAAGCATATACAGGACAGAAACGATACTAATGGAGCCTAGGATAGCCCGAGGCACGTTCTTTTCTGGGTTGCGCATTTCACCGGCAACGATAGACATGGTTTCAAAGCCAATGAAGCCATAGAAGATATAAACGGCTGTGTTGGCAATAGCAGTCATGACATTGGTTCCAGGTTCAAGCTGTAGGAAAGGAGTGAAGTTTCCTTTGTCTATTCCACCTTTGATAAAGAAGATGGCACATGCTGCAAAGGCAATGATTGGAATCAACTTAGCTACGGTTGCAGCTAGTGTGAAAAATTTAGAGGTCTTCAAACCAGCAATATTCATCAAGCTAAGCAAGACAATCAAAGTGATACTAAGGACTAGTTCGTAAGGAGTAAAAGCTGGGAAGGTAATGACAAAGAGTCGGGCAAAGCCGGCAGCCATTGCTGACCAAGCGATGATGGTTACGACCCATCCTAGAAAACCTACATTAAAGCCGACAAAGTCTCCAAAGGCCGCTTTGGAATATTGGAAAGCTCCGCCGTTTTTATTAAAATAACCAGCAGTTTCTGCCAAGCAGACGGCTAGGAGAATAACGAGGAGGGCAGTTCCAAGCATGACAGCTAGAGAGGCAGGACCAAGTCCTTTATAAATCTTTTGCGGTAGGAGGAAAATCCCTGAACCGATAACGGCGTTAATACCGTAGAGAGTTGCACCGGAAAAGCTGAATTTCGCTTTTTCCTGTTCTTGTTCTTGTGCAGTGAGTTTAGTTGCATCCATAATAATGTTTCTCCTTTAGAGATATGGGATCCTTTCCAAGTAAAGATAGAATGGTGACAAGGCATCATGGTATCTTTACTTAGTAGGGATGTGGGTCAAACCAGCCCATATAGCAAGGGGCGTTCCCTTTGGCTGGTTACTCGAAAACATTATTTGCAGCTCAGTTTCCTGAGTCTCTTTTTCCACTATCAGAAGCTGCTCTGCCTCTAAGTTCAGCGCTGGCAGGTTTGTTCCCGTCGCCGTCAGTTCCTCTAAGGCATAGATAAATTGAATTTCGTCATCTCGGCTAAGCTCTTGCCCATTCGAGATGGCAATCATCTGTCCCTGATAATGGTCGCTGTAGATTAAGTTAAAGTCGGTACAAGTCCCGCGACTTGTGATAGAATCACTCCCTTCAAAGAAATAGGGGGTAAAGGGAGCTAGAACCGTTTCCTCCTGCCGGCTGGCATTGTGGAGATGAAGTGTGTGGTCCAGGCTCATGAGAATGCGATGAAAGCCGCTGAGGTCAGAAAATTGACTTTCAGCCAACTCCACAGTTGCTGTCGAGAGCCGATAGTCAAAGTCCCGCTTGCCATAGTGGCCAGTTGGCGGGGAAAGATAAAGCTGTTTCGTCTTTCCCCCCGACCAATCGGAAACTTGAAAATCGTTTGCTCTTAAAAGGGTTACATTTGTCATTTTTGGTATTTATTAGAACAAACCGCTGATATTGCCGTCTTTGTCAACATCAATCTTTTCGCTGGCTGGCACTTTAGGCAGTCCTGGCATGGTCATGATGGCACCAGTCAGAGCAACGATAAAGCCTGCACCAGCAGAAACTTTGAGCTGGCTGATAGTCACGACAAAGTCTTTAGGTGCGCCCAGTTTCTTAGCATCGTCTGAGAAGGAGTATTGAGTCTTAGCCATACAGATAGGATAGTTGGAGAAGCCCAGCTCTTCCAGTTGTTTGAGCTCGCGTTTAGCAGCAGGAGTCAGGCGAACGCCCTTGCCTCCATAGACCTTGGTGACAATCTTGTTCAATTTGGTTTCAATGGAGTCCTCTTCATTATATACAAATTGGAAGTGATTGTCTCCTTCGGCCAGTTCAACGACTTTTTCAGCCAACTCTTTACCGCCGGCTCCGCCATTCGCCCAGACGTCGGAAATCACTACGTCAACGCCGCGTTTTTGGCATGCATCATAAACTGCTTGCAATTCTGCTTCGGTATCCAGCGGGAATTTATTGATGGCAACGACTGCTGGCAGGCCATAAACATCTTGAATGTTTTCCAGATGTTTTTCCAAGTTTGGCAGACCGTCTACAACGGCTTGGACATTTTCTTCAGCCAGATCGCTCTTAGCCACACCACC
>CAUVQK010000224.1:0-3424 GCA_963553705.1 uncultured Streptococcus sp. | reverse complement strand
TAAAAAATAATCTCCCTACAAAAAGCCACCGAACGGTGGTTTTTTGCTATTTTCAGACATGAGAGGGGCAGGGCCTGTCAGTTTTCAACGAGAATCAGGAAACTGTAAACGATTCAGAGCTAGTTTTTGCCATTATTTTGTTATAATAGATAGCGAGGTATCCTATGAAGAAAATTGTATTTGTATGTTTGGGCAATATCTGCCGCAGTCCGATGGCAGAGTTTGTCATGAAGAGTTTAACAGACCAGTTGAAAATCGAGAGCCGAGCAACTTCAAGCTGGGAGTACGGCAACCCCATTCATCGGGGAACACAGGCTATTTTTAAGAAATATGCCATTTCTTATGATAGGAACAAGACTTCTCAGCAGATTTCGACAGCGGATTTTGCGGATTTTGACTACATCATCGGTATGGATGAAAGCAATGTCCGAGATTTGAAGCGGATGGCGCCTGAGGATTTTCAGCATAAAATTTATCAGTTTGAAGAAGTAGGTGTGCCAGATCCTTGGTACACAGGAGATTTTGACCAAACCTATGATTTGGTCTTGGCTGGCTGCAAGAAGTGGCTAGAGCGTTTGGATGGATAGGAATATGGATAAAGTAAAAGAATTTTACGATAAATACAAGGTCTATCTGACCCGGCAGAATTTAGAACTTTTGGCTGTCACGGTCATTGTGCTGTCAGCTATTCTGGTCTTTACCTCGGGGATTCCTGGTAAGGGCGTTTTAACGCTGGATCAGGGGAAAATCAAGTATGACGGAACCTTGGTTCGCGGGAAGATGAATGGCCAGGGGACTATGACTTTTCAAAATGGAGACAGTTATACCGGTCAATTTCGCAATGGCATCTTTGACGGCAAAGGGACCTTTACCTCGCAGTCTGGCTGGAAATATGAAGGGGACTTCAGCAAGGGTCAGGCCGATGGACAAGGAAAGCTAACGACAGAAGGCAATGTCGTTTATGAAGGAACGTTTAAACAAGGAATTTATCAAAATGCGCATTAAATGGTTTTCGCTCGTCAGAATCACGGGGCTGCTTCTAGTTCTGCTTTATCATTACTTCCAGGGCGTTTTCCCTGGCGGTTTTATTGGTGTGGATATCTTCTTTACCTTTTCTGGCTTCTTGATTACCGCTCTGCTTATTGACGAGTTTGCCAAGAAGAAAGAAATCGATATCCAAGGCTTTTTCAAACGGCGTTTTTATCGGATTGTACCACCTCTGGTCTTTATGATTTTGGTCGTTATGCCCTTTACTCTCTTGATACGTAAGGATTTTGTGGCTGGGATTGGGACACAGATTGCGGCTGCTTTGGGCTTTGTGACCAACTTTTATGAAATGCTATCTGGCGGCAATTATGAGAGTCAGTTTGTGCCGCACATCCTGATCCATACTTGGAGTCTGGCTTTAGAAGTGCACTATTATGTTCTTTGGGGCTTGGCTGCTTGGGGCTTGGGCAAGGTTGCTAAGTCAACGGCCCGCTATCGCGGTATGATTGCGCTGGTTTCTGTAGGTCTCTTTTTGGTCAGCTTTGTATCAATGTTTGCTGGCGCTTTGACCACTAAGAATTACTCTGACATTTATTTTTCAAGTTTGACCCACGTCTTTCCTTTCTTTGCAGGAAGCATCTTGGCTACTTTGTCTGGTGTCGGCCATGTCAGCAGTCGCTTTAAGATGCTGGAGCAAAAGCTGGCTCTCAAGCAAGTGCTAGGAATTATGGGGGGCAGCGCAGCTATTTTGCTTTTGCTCAGCTTCCTGCTCAAGTTTGACAATCTTTGGACCTACTTGGTAGGATTCTTGATTTCGACCACCTTGGCCTGTCTGATGATTTTGGCAGCTAGGATGTTGCATGACAAGCTCCCTGATGTGAAGGAGCCTGGCATTGTCAACTTTATCGCAGATACCAGCTACGGTGTTTATCTTTTCCACTGGCCATTCTATATTATCTTTACCCAGCTGATGGGTAATGGCTTGGCTGTTCTCTTGACCACGCTGCTGTCTCTTACTTTTGCAGCTTTGTCTTTCTACATCTTGGAGCCAACTCTTGCTGGTCGTCAGCCAGTTATCATGGGAACCAAGATGGATCTGTCATCTCTTACCAGACCAATCTTTTACAGTATGATTCCGCTGACTTTGATTATGTTCTTTATCTCGGTGACAGCACCAAAGGTAGGAGCTTTTGAGGAAAGTTTGATTGTCAATGCTCTGAATCAAGCTGACACTAAGATGCAGACAACTCGAAGTCAGGTTGATCACTCCAAGGCGACTGAGTACAATGTGGCGGACGGGATTACCATGATTGGTGACTCGGTTGCCCTGCGCTCTAGCGATCAATTGCAGCAGATCTTACCAGGAATCGAGCTAGACACTGTCGTTAGTCGCAGTCTGAGCACAGGCTTGGAGGTCTACAAGACAGATATTGCTAATAGAGTGCTGAAGAAGCAGGTTGTCCTGGCTCTCGGAACCAATTCGTCTGGTTACTCGAATGAGCTTCTGGATGAGTATGTTTCCAGCCTGCCTAAGGGGCATCAACTGATCCTCGTGACTCCTTATGACGGTCGCTCAGAGGGCGGTGTTTTAGCGCAGCAGCGGGAGTATGAGCTGGAATTAGCCAAGAAGTACGACTATGTCTTTGTGGCTGACTGGCATCAGACAGCTATTGACAATCCGCAGATTTGGGAAGGGACAGACTATGTCCACTTTGGCTCGAACTCAGAGTCTATGATTGAGGGGGGAACTCTCTATGCCAATACCATTAAGCAAGCCATAGATGAAGCAAATTCTGGCAATGTGAAACCATAAATAATCAGCTCGGTTCGTCCGAGCTTTTTATAGAAGGCAAAAGAATCTACCGTCTCATCTAATGCTATTATCAGCGAGTCGATGGGAGTTTCAAACTGGAAAATCAAGGATTATCTTGATGTTGATAAATATTTCATAGTGGGTGCAGATATTAAGTATGACTTGAGTTTATTGCAAGGTCATTATGGAGACAATGAAGGAGACGCGGCTATGATTCAGGATGGAATTGATGCATACAAGAAGGAGAATAAAGAATGATAACTTCAATAGTTTTTATTGCTTCTCTAGTGTTACTTTTCCGTTATTTTAAAAATAGGAAATCAAGGATTATTATTGCGTTATTATATAGTTTGTTTCTTATATGGTATGTTCAAGCAGTTTTGAATTACGGTAAATACACTTTGCAGCCTGGTCAAAGCATAGAGCTGAGAGTGCATCCTAATGCAGACCAACTAGAATATAGTTCTGAGTTGATTTTAAAAAAGAACGATGATAAAAAAATCAAATTAACAGGTATTGAAGTTTGGAGCGAAAAAAATTCTAGAATTTACTATTATGTTAAGGAACAGTATATCTCTCAATCTATTTATGAAAATGGTGAAACGACTGATAAAAAACTATCTA
>CAUVQK010000223.1:0-3438 GCA_963553705.1 uncultured Streptococcus sp. | reverse complement strand
TTCCTGCTTATAATGAGGAAGAAAGTATTTTAAATACGGTTATGAGCATTGTAGAATATCGGAAGAAAGTTGATTTTGACTTAGACTACGTAGTTATCAATGATGGGTCAGTTGACAGAACTAAGGAGATTTTGGACAACCATCATCTGAATGCTATCCATTTGGTTATGAATTTGGGGATTGGCGGAGCTGTTCAGACGGGCTATAAGTATGCTCTTGAGAAGAATTATGATGTGGCCGTACAGTTTGATGGAGACGGCCAGCATGATATTGAGTCGCTGGATGCTTTGCTGGAGCCTATTCGTCGTCAGCAGGCTGATTTGGTTGTTGGTTCTCGTTTTATCGGTGACAAGTCTTCAGAATTTCAGACGACTTTTATGCGGCGTTTTGGTATTACCATTATTTCAGCATTTATTAAATTAACAACTGGCAAAAGGATTCTGGATACCACATCAGGCTATCGTTTGGCCAATCAAGACATTATTAGACAATTCGCTGCGCGCTATCCTATCAAGTATCCTGAGCCAGAATCAATCGTACATATCTTGAAGCGGAAATATAAAGTGGTGGAAGCACCAGCCAATATGTTTGAACGTGCAGGAGGAGTCTCTTCGATTACTCCGATTAAGTCCATTCGCTATATGATTGAAGTTTGTTCTTCAATCTTGATTGCTGCTTTTATGAAAGAGAGTGAATAATGTCCATTTTGTCTATTGTTATGCTAGTGGCTTCAGTTCTATTCCTGTATTTTGTCTTTCGGAATATCAATCAAAACAATATTTTATTTGAGCAAGCCTTTATGTGGATTATTATTGGATTTGTACTGATTATTATTTCTGTTTTTGATTGGATTCCCGTTTCGATTGCCAAATTGTTAGGTTTTGAACTGACCTCAAACTTTGTCATGTCCTTGGCCATCTTTTTCCTGTTGGTTATTGTTTTTTTACACACTATTTCCATTTCCAAGCAAAAGGAGCAAATCAAGCAGTTGGTGCAAGAACTGTCCATCATGAAGCAAAGAATGTCCAAGTTAGAGAGTGAAAAAGATGAAAAATAATCATACCTGGGTGATTTGTGCCTATGGCGAAAGCGAATTTTTAGAAGCATGTATCCTATCTTTGCAAGCTCAAACCTTGCAATCAAAGATAATCTGCTATAGCTCAACACCGTTGGATTCAATTAAGCAGCTGTGCCAGAAGTACGGTATTCCTTTTTACACGAAAGAAGCCGGTGGTATCGGTAAGGACTGGAATAATGCCCTTACCTTTGTTGAGACTTCTTATGCTACCATTGCTCATCAGGATGACTACTATGAGCCAACTTATCTAGAAGCAGTGATGCAAAAAATAGAGCAGTCGAAGGATATTCTCATTGCCTATACAGACTATTTTGAAGAGAAAAATGGAGTCAAAATTCCGGCTAATACTAATCTGAAAATCAAGACTCTCATGCTTAAAACCTTGAATCTGATGCCGGCCAGCCGTTTTTGGAGAAATCGTGTCCTGGCTTTTGGCAATCCCATTTCCTGTCCTGCGGTGACTTACAACTTAGAGACATTAAGGGATTTTCGATTTGATGAGGAAATGCGCGTGAGTCTGGATTGGTATGCTTGGTACAAGATTAGCGCCTATAAGGGTCGCTTTGCTTATATTTCTGAGAAGCTTATGTGCCACCGGATTCATGGAGAGTCTGAAACAACCAAGACTATTTCAGATAATACTCGAACCAAAGAGGATTTGTTCATGTATCAGCTTTTCTGGCCCAAGTGGGTGGCTAATCTGATAAATAAAGCATACATGAAGAGTCAAGATGCTAACTCAAACTAATAGAGTTATTTACAAGGAAAGTATATGAAAGATTTAATATCTGTTGTTGTAACTTGTTACAACCATCAAGATTATATTGAACAGTGTTTGCGCAGTATTTTTGCTCAGACCTATCGAAATATTGAGTTACTGGTATTGGATGATGGCTCCTCTGACTATTCTGCTGAAATCATAGAGGCTGTCTTGGCGGATTCCCCTTTTCCGACTCAGTTTGAAAGCCACGAAAATATGGGGGTTGTCAAGACAAGAAACAAGGCTTTGCAGCAAATTCAAGGCACTTATTTTATTTTTGTGGATAGTGACGATTTTCTGGATTCAGACTATGTTGAGAGCTTCTACACAACCATGGTGCAAGAGGAAGCAGATATTGTCTATGGGGATTTGTATGATCCTGATAAAAAGGAGTTTTACCTTAAATCACGGCCCTATGACAAGCTAGCTTTCTTAACAGAGAATTATATTTCCAACTGTTCCCTCATTCGTCGTTCGGTTGCTGATGGTATTTATTATGATGAAGCGCTGAATCGTGAAAAACTGGAGGACTATGATTTCCTTTTAAACTTAATTATCAATCAAGGAGCGAGACCAGTTTATGATGCAAAAACAAAGCTGAATTACCGGGTCTTTGATAAGGAATCAATCTCTAAACGGGATTCTACGAGATATCATTACGAAATGTATCTGAAAATCTTGCGTAAGTATGTGAGAAAGATACCAGATGAAATATATCAAGCTTTGGGCAAGAACATATTTACTCTGGAAGGCCGTTTGGATGAACTGATTCAGCATATGGATAAAGTGAACGACTATGTTCTTGAACTGCAGGAGGATCAGCGACAGTTACATAAAAATCTAGATTCTCTGAAATCCAGACTGAGAACGATAAAGGAACAGCGAGATGAGGCTATTCAGGAGCAGTTTCGTATTCGCCGATCTATTTCCTATCGGCTGGGGAATGGTGTGATTACCCCATTGAAACGTCTGGCTCGATTAGTCAAAAATCCTCGCAGTATCAAAGCTGTTTTAAGTCGGATTAAGCAACAGTTGATTCGTCTAAAACGTCAAGTTAAGTCTCCTAAAGTTTATTATTATCAATGGCTGCGGAACTCTCAAAGGGAAAAAGCTCTTGCTTCAGTTTCAAGCGGCGAAAAAGTCTTAATTTATGTCATTTTTGAATCCGAGCCTCGCTTGCAGCAGTATAAGGTTATCTTTTTAGAAAAATTAGCAACTTTGGCTGATAAGACTCTCATCGTCGTTAACGGCGGACTGGCTGCAGAGGATTTAGAAACTTTAGAGCAGTATGGGCAAGTTTTGGTGCGGGATAATACCGGCTATGATACAGCAGCTTTTCGTGAAGGCATTCTTTCCTTAGGAAAGGAAAAGCTGCAGCATTGCTCTCAGCTGATGCTCGTCAATGACACCAATATCGGACCTATGAGTGATCTGGCGGCTGTCTTTCAAACTATGGTTGGCCGAAATCTTGATTTTTGGGGAATTTCCTATGGTGAAACTCAGGAAGATATCACTGGTTTTAACCGCTATGGTTACATTCCCAACCACCTACAGTCTTATTTTTTGGTGATTGAGCCTTTGCTGCTTCAGTCCGAAGAAT
>CAUVQK010000222.1:0-3443 GCA_963553705.1 uncultured Streptococcus sp. | reverse complement strand
GTGGCAGGGTCAGTCTGGATTCGGGTTCTTAATTTGATACTCAAAAATGGTTTTGAAAAGAGTATTCATTAGAATGAAAAGAAATGGTTGCAGATTTGTAGTCATTTTCTTTTATACTAATAGATAGAAAGAAGGCTAATTTTTCAGTCTTCTTTAAGAAAGCGGTGGTAAAATCAACGTTCTCTTACAATCTAGTAAAGGAGGTTGCAATGGGACTTATTTTTAAAAGTATCCGGTTCCTCATGCGTCTGATTGGGCGCGTGGTTTGGGGACTTGCTTGGTCCTTTGTCCTGAGCTTTATAGTTATTGTCGGAATTTTCTATTTTACCACTTCGACAAAACCGGGCACCGAGGGACTGACGCAGGCTGTTCAGACTGCTGTTGGCAGAGTGGATCAATTTTTAAATCACCAAGGCATTTCCACGGGGCTTCACAGCAGTCAGGAGACGCAGACGGATCAGCTGACAGATGAGCATGCAACAACAGGGGCTCGTTGGGATCAGCCAAGCGCCACGATTTATGTCGATACAAATAATGAAACCTTCCGTTCAGCCTATAAGGAGGCCATTGATTCTTGGAATCAAACAGGTGCCTTCACCTTTCAAATCATCAACGACAAAGACAAGGCGGACATTGTTGCGACGGAGATGAACGATGGCAACATCAGTGCGGCTGGTGAAGCTGAGTCGCAGACCAATCTCCTAACCAAGCGGTTTACCCATGTCACGGTTCGCCTTAATAGTTACTACCTGCTGGACAGTCGCTATGCCTATTCTCATGAGCGGATTGTCAATACAGCAGCGCACGAATTGGGCCATGCTATCGGATTAGACCATAATGAGGAGGAATCAGTGATGCAGTCAGCAGGCTCATTTTACAGTATCCAGCCGACAGATATCCAGGCTGTAAAAGACTTGTATCAATCGTAAGCCTATGTTAAAATCTATTTTTTACTTGATTCGACACTTTCCAGAGCAAGTTTTTCTCTTTGTTTTTAACTCAGGAATCTTTGTCTGGCTATGGAAAAGCGGCAATGAGATTGTCAACCAGCTAGGAGTGACAGCGGCTTGGGAAAATCATGTTCCGGCGCCCATTCAGCTCTTCTTCGGCCAGAATATTGAGGCAGTTCAGGGATTTTTTCACAATTCCGCCTTTATGTGGCTAGTCGGATCCATGATTATCCTTCTGGTTATTCGTCTGATCAAGGGAATGATTAAATTTGTTGTCTTTGCGGTTCTGATTCTGCTGGGAATTTATCTGATTTTGCAGAATCAATCTATTCTCAATAGTTTTATGTAAGGCAGTCAGGTATGACTGTCTTTTTCTTTTGGGGAGCTGAGTGCGCTTTCTCTTGAATTCTGATAGCTGTGCTTCTGGAAATCTGCTATAATGGTCTTATGATTATTTTACAAGCAAGCAAGATTGAGCGCTCTTTTGCAGGGGAGCTTCTTTTTAACAATATTAACCTGCAGGTGGATGAGGGTGACCGGATTGCCCTCGTCGGTAAAAATGGAGCTGGGAAGTCAACCCTGCTCAAGATTTTGGTGGGCGAGGAAGAGCCTACTTCTGGTCAGATCAATAAAAAACGAGACTTGTCCCTGTCCTATCTGGCTCAGGACAGTCGCTTTGAGTCGGAGAATACTATCTATGACGAGATGCTGCTGGTCTTTGATAGTCTGCGCCAACAAGAGAAGCGATTGCGGCAGATGGAGCTGCAAATGGGAGAATTGTCAGGGGAAGACCTGACTGCTCTCATGACCCAGTATGACCAGCTGTCAGAGGACTTTCGCCAGAAGGGCGGTTTTACCTATGAGGCCGATATTCGAGCTATTTTGAATGGCTTCAAGTTTGACCAGCCCATGTGGCAGATGAAGATTTCTGAGCTTTCGGGCGGGCAGAATACCCGTCTGGCGCTGGCTAAGATGCTTTTGGAAAAGCCAGAGCTGCTGGTCTTGGACGAACCGACCAACCACTTGGATATTGAGACCATTGCCTGGCTGGAGACTTACTTGATTAACTACAGCGGTGCCCTGATTATCGTCAGCCACGACCGCTATTTCCTAGACAAGGTTGCGACCATCACGCTGGACTTGACCAAGCATTCCTTGGATCGCTATGTGGGCAATTACTCTAGCTTTGTGGTTCAAAAGGAGCAAAAGCTAGCCACTGAAGCCAAGAACTATGAAAAGCAACAGAAAGAAATCGCTGCGCTGGAGGACTTTGTCAATCGCAATCTAGTTCGGGCTTCCACAACTAAGCGGGCTCAGTCCCGCCGCAAGCAGCTGGAAAAGATGGAGCGTTTGGACAGGCCGGAGACCGACAGTCGCTCGGCTAATATGACCTTCAAATCCGATAAGGTTTCGGGCAATGTTGTTCTGACCTTGGAAGATGCAGCTATTGGCTACGGAGAGGAAGTCCTGTCGGAGCCAATTAACCTTGACATTCGCAAGTTTAATGCGGTAGCTATTGTCGGGCCAAATGGGATTGGAAAGACGACCTTGATTAAATCACTAATCGGGCAAGTTCCCTTCATCAGAGGCAAGGAGCAGCTGGGAGCTAATGTGGAAGTGGGCTACTATGACCAGACCCAGAGCAAACTGACTCCCAGCAATACGGTACTTGACGAGCTATGGAATGACTTCAAGCTGACGCCAGAGGTCGAGATTCGCAATCGCTTAGGCGCTTTTCTCTTTTCGGGAGATGATGTCAAGAAGTCTGTCGGCATGCTGTCGGGTGGAGAGCGGGCGCGTCTGCTTCTAGCCAAGCTGTCTATGGAAAACAACAACTTCCTCATCCTCGACGAGCCGACCAACCACCTGGACATTGACAGCAAGGAAGTGCTAGAAAATGCCCTGATTGACTTTGACGGCACCCTGCTCTTTGTCAGCCATGACCGCTACTTTATCAACCGCGTGGCCACTCAGATTATCGAGCTTTCTGAAACAGGCTCCACCCTTTATTTGGGTGATTATGACTATTATCTGGAGAAAAAGGCAGAGCAGGAAGCCTTGCGTGAGGACTCGGAGCAGGCCAGTCCTGACAAGCCAGCACCTGCCAATGACTATCAGCTTCAAAAGGAAAACCAGAAAGAACAGCGCCGGCTGGCCCGCCGCCTAGAACAACTGGAAGCGCAAATCGAGGACTTGGACAGCCAGATCAGTCAGCTTCAGGAAGCCATGGAGGCCACCAACGACGCTAGCGAACTCATGGAGATCCAGCAGCAAATCGACCAGCTGACCGCCGCCCAAGAAGAAGCCATGCTCGAATGGGAAGAACTGGCGGAGAAGGTGTAGGAGTATGCAGTTTCTGTGAGAAATGAGCTTCTTAGAGCTTACAGGAAAAATTAAATTTGTATTCAATGTGGTTCAGTTATCGTATTACTAAAGATTTTGATGACTGAATCGTTTTATTTAAGAAAAATAGGAGAAAATGATGGATTTTGT
>CAUVQK010000221.1:0-3466 GCA_963553705.1 uncultured Streptococcus sp. | reverse complement strand
TGCTCATCAAGCAGAAGTAGCTCGGATCACAGCAGAAAATGCTCAGCTGAAAGCAGATTATGAAGCTGCCCTTAGTAAATACAAAACAGATTTAGCAATGGTTCAAAAGACCAACGCAGAAAATACGGCTGCTTACCAAGCGGCAAAAGCGGCCTATGATGCAGAGTTGGCCCGTGTTCAAAAACTAAATGCGGAAACAAAGGCTAATTATGATGTGGCTCTGGCGGCTTATGCTAGTGAGCTGGACCGAGTTCAAAAAGCTAATGCGGCAGCTAAGGCCCGGTATGAAAAAGCTTTGGCTGACACTGAAGCTGCCAATGCTAAGATTGCTGCTGATAATGAAGCTATTAAACAGCGGAATGCGGCTGCAAAAGCGGCCTACGAGGCAGCACTTGCCCAATATCAAACAGATTTAGCAACTGTCCGAAAGACGAATGCTGATAATGAAGCGGCATATCAAGCGGCTCAGGCAAATTATCAGGCAGAATTGGCCCGTATCCAAAAGGAAAATCAAGATAAAAAAGCTCAATATGAAGCAGATTTAGCAGCTTATGAAGCTAAAAAGACTCAAATTGAAGCTGAAAATGCAGCAGCTCAAAAAGAATATGAGCAAAAGCTAGCAGAGAATCAAGCTAAGAATGCCACTATAGCAGCTGAAAATGAAGAAATCAAGAAGCGTAATGCTCAAGCCCAAGCAAACTATCAAGCTCAGTTGGCCCAGTATAATGCTGATTTGGCTGTCTATAACACAAAATTAGCCAAGTATCAGCAAGATAAGGCTAAATATGATGCTGAACAGGCCAAGATTAAGGCTGGACTGGCTCTTGCAGAAGCAAAGAAGACTGAAGACGGGCATTTGAGCCGTCCAATTGCGCAAAGCCTGGTTTTCAAATCAGAACCTAATGCTGATCTGTCACTGACTACAACTGGTGAGTTTGTCAGCTATGCTGGCATGGAAGCCGCTGTGAAGAATACTGCAGAGTTTTCTAAGAAACTCTTCCAGTTTGACAACTTCAAAGTAACAGATATTCAAAATGCTAACTATCAGACCAATCAGCAGGAAAGCTTTGGTACGGTTGGTAAGTATGCAGACTATAGTTCTAACGTAACAAGCGGTAAAGGACCGACTGAATGGTCTTCTGTTTTGCTGAGTCGCGGTCAGTCTGCAACAGCAACCTATACAAATCTTCAGGGAACTTATTATCGAGGGAAAAAAGTTTCTAAAATTGTTTATACTTATACTCTTGATCCAAGCTCTCAATTCCGCAATGATAAGGCTTGGTTGGGTATTTTTAAAGACCCGACCATGGGAGTTTTTGCTTCCGCTTATACAGGAAATTTTGAAGATGCAACCTCTCTCTTTGTTAAGACGGAATTTGTCTTTTATGATGATAAAGGCCAACCTATTAATTTTGATCAGGCTTTGATGTCCGTGGCTTCCCTCAACCGTGAAGCCAACTCTATCGAAATGGCCAAAGATTATACAGGAACTTTCAACAAGATTTCGGGTTCCTCTATTGGTGAAAAGAACGGCCAAATCTATGCGACTGAGTCTGAAAACTTCAAAAAAGGAGTTGGCGGATCTCGCTTTACCATGTATAAGAATGCTCAGCCAGACTCAGGCTGGGACACTACAGATGCTCCTAACTCATGGTATGGGGCAGGAGCGGTGGAAATTTCTGGTACAACCAACAGCATGACGATTGGAACGATTTCCTCTTCTGAAGTGTTAGGCCAGCCAGAGGCTACTGATCCACGTAGGGCTGACAAACTAGCTCCTAAGAAACCAAATATTTGGTTTGCGATTAATGGTGATGTTCGAGCGACTGATCTGCCAATCATCACAGTAGAAGAACCGGAAGCGCCCGTAGCTCCTACAGCTCCTGCAGTGCCAAGTGAAGAAGCGCTTAAGCCTTTGGATCCAGCTCCAACTGCACCAACACCGAAGGCTCTTCCAACACCTCCGGCAGCACCGACTTATGAAAAAGAACCGACGCCACCGACACGTACACCGGATACCCCAGAGCCTAGTAAGCCTTCTGAGCCAAGCTATGAAGTAGAAAAAGCTGTCCGGCCAGCAGTGGTAGAACCGACCTATGAAAAGGAGCCAACCCCTCCGGCAGCACCAACTTATGAGAAGGAGCCGGAAGCGCCAACTCCTACACCAGATACACCGGAGCCTAATAAGCCGGTAGAACCAACTTATAGCCCGCTACCAACCTCACCAGCAGAGCCTGTTTATCAAAAAGAGCCAGCAGCGCCCGTAGCTCCGACTGTGCGCTATCATTATCATCTCTTGCAATCTCAACCGCAGATTAATAAAGAGATTCAAAATGACCAAGGCACCAATATTGATAAGACTCTGGTGGCTAAGCAGTCCGTCGTTCAGTTTGCTCTAAAGACAGAAGCTCTTCCAGCTGGACGCAGTGAGACGACTTCATTTGTCATTACTGATCCGTTGCCAAGTGGTTATGAAGTTGACTTAGCAGCAACAAAAGCTGCTAGTGCAGGCTTTGATATCAGCTATGACAAGGCTAGCCACACAGTGACATTTAAAGCAAATGCAGCAACCTTAGCTACTTATAACGCAGATACGACCAAAGAAGTTGCTACGCTCTTTCCGACAGTGGTTGGCCGAGTGCTCAACGATGGCGCAACCTATACTAATAATTTCACCCTGACAGTCAATGATGCCTATGGTGTCCGCTCAAACGTAGTACGCGTGACTACACCAGGTAAGCCTGATGATTCAGACAATCCTAGCAATAATTACATCAAGCCAACCAAGGTCAATAAAAACAAGGCAGGATTGGTGATTGATGGTAAGGAAGTCTTGGCTGGTTCGACCAATTACTACGAGCTGACTTGGGATTTGGATCAGTATAAGGGTGACAAGTCATCTAAGAGCACGATTCAAAAAGGTTTCTACTATGTAGATGACTATCCGGAAGAAGCACTTGAACTTCGTCCGGAATTAGTCAAGCTAGTAGATGCGGATGGCAAGGCTGTGGCAGGTGTGACAGTGACCCACTACGAAAGCCTTGAAACAGCCCCTGCAGCAGTTCGAGAGCTCCTTCAAAAGGCGAACATCACTGTCAAAGGTTCTTTCCAATTCTTTGCGGCAGACGATGCCCAAGCCTTTTATGACCAATATGTCGTAACAGGTAAGTCTTTGACAATAACAAGTCCTATGGCAGTCAAAGAAGGAATGGGCCGCACAGGTGGTAAATTCGAGAACAAGGCTTATCAAATTGACTTTGGAAATGGTTATGCGACAGACGTAGTCGTCAACAATGTTCCTAAAATCAGTCCTGAAAAAGATATTACATTGAGTCTTGATCCAACAAGTGCAGAAAACTTGGATGGCAAGGAACTGACTTTGGGACGGCATTTTAACTATCGTCTCATCGGAGGCTTGATCCCTGCTAACCACTCTGAAGGTTTGACAGACTATAGCTTTGTGGAT
>CAUVQK010000220.1:0-3472 GCA_963553705.1 uncultured Streptococcus sp. | reverse complement strand
ATTGTATTTTTATTTTTCATCTTTTTCTCCTTTCGTAGCTTATTATACCAAGAGTATTGCAATTTATCAACATTTTTATTCGTAGTGTTTAAAAATTCATAACAATGTAAAAAAACCAAGACGTTGTGTCTCAGTTTCTTTACGTTTTATTACTCAATTCCAATTTCATCTCGAACAACATTAGCAATGGTATCTACATAATAATTTACTTCTTCGTCAGTTGGTGCTTCAGCCATGACCCTCAGCAGAGGCTCTGTTCCGCTCGGACGAACCAAAATCCGGCCATTGCCGGCCATTTCAGCTTCCATTTTCTCAATGACCGTCTTAATAGGTGGAACTTCCATCGCCTTATCCTTCATGCTGTTTTCCACACGGATATTGACTAGTTTCTGCGGATAGATGGTTACTTCAGCAGCCAATTCGGATAGTTTCTTACCTGTTTCCTGCATGACCTTGGTCAATTGCACAGCTGAAAGCTGACCATCACCTGTCGTATTGTAGTCCATGATGATAACATGTCCAGACTGCTCACCACCTAGATTATAACCATTCTTGCGCATTTCCTCTACTACATAGCGGTCACCAACTGCTGTCACAGCCTTTTGAATACCTTCGCGATCCAAAGCCTTATGGAAGCCAAGGTTGGACATGACAGTCGTAACAATGGTATTCTGCGCCAGCTCGCCTTTTTCAGACAGGTACTTCCCGATAATGTACATAATCTTGTCACCATCTACCAGTTCACCATTTTCATCCACGGCAATGAGGCGGTCACTATCTCCATCAAAGGCCAGACCAATCGCCGCACCAGACTCACGAACAACTTCCTGCAAAGCTTCTGGATGCGTAGATCCGACATTCAGATTGATATTGAGGCCATCTGGATTTTCTCCGATAATCGTCAGCTGTGCGCCGAGGTCCGCAAAAATCTGACGGGCGCTGGTAGAAGCCGCACCGTTGGCCGTATCTAAGGCCACATGCATTCCTTCTAGTTCCAAACCAGTTGAAACCAAGTATTGTTGGTACTTGCGCAGTCCTTCCGGATAGTCCACCAAGTCACCCAATCCTTCTGCGCTTGGACGTGGCAGGGTATCTTCTGCTGCGTCCAACAAAGCTTCGATTTCCAACTCACGCTCATCATCCAGCTTATAGCCATCACCACCAAAGAATTTGATACCATTATCCAAAGCTGGATTGTGGCTGGCAGAAATCATGACTCCTGCGCTAGCTTTCTCTGACTTAACCAGATAAGCTACACCAGGCGTTGCAATGACACCCAGCTTATAAACATGAATCCCAACGGACAAAAGTCCTGCAACCAAGGCGCTTTCCAGCATTTCTCCTGAAATTCGAGTATCACGGCCAACAAAGACCCGAGGAACTTCACTTTCGTGCTGACTCAGAACATAACCACCAAAGCGGCCGAGCTTAAAGGCCAATTCCGGCGTTAATTCCACATTTGCTTCTCCGCGAACACCATCGGTTCCAAAGTATTTACCCATTATAAATAGTTTCCTTTCATAAGACTTGGATTTAAAGCACTTAGGCTGCGAATCAGGCAGGCTAACTTCATCCAAGTTTATTTTCAAAATTTTAGTTAGTTTTTATTTGATGAGCTCGTATTTGAGCTGCTGTTAGAGGAGGACGAGCCAGAGTTGTCCGCTGTTTTAGTGTTGACACGCATAGTCGTTTCAAATGGTGTCACCACGCTTGGCATGACATTCCCCTGTCCATCAACAGCCTGCAGCGGCGCTGTCCCACTATAGTTGCCAGTGATAATGACATTGGTCGGGAGAATGGCTACGACATACTCAATCTTAGACAGGGTCTCCTCGTCACTGGTAACTGTAGCTTCCTTATTTTCCAAGGTCACACCACTGATAGACACATTTTCAGCCACCTGACTGTCTGTGATGAGGTAGCGGACCTCAACCTTCTTGCTGGCTTTTTTACCAATCTTAACAGAAATCTTCTGTGGAGTGACTGTAGCAGTCAGACCGCTTGGTAGATTTTCAACCTTTAGCGGAATTTCCACTGTTCCCTCTGTAGCCTTAGAAAGATCAGCTACAACTCGAAACTTCCGAGTACTTTCCTGCATTTCGCTGGCTAGATTGACCCGGTTGGAGCCTGTCAGGGCAACGGCAACTTCAGAAGTAAAGCCGCTGATAAAGTAATTCTCGCTGTCATATTTGATGTCAATTGGCACATTGGAAACCGTATTGGTATAAGTTTCAGATGTGACCTGTCGAACTCCCGTATTGTTTTGATAACTGCTAGAGGTTGCATAGACAAAAAGCACTAGGGCAAAGAAAAACGAAGAGATGATATAAAGAATTTTTTTACGTTTTTTCATTTCTTCCATCCTCCCATGAAGCGTTTTTTCAAACCTGCTGGCTTGTCTTGCTCTGATAAGAAGACCTTTCTCAGCTCTATCTCAAACTCATCCAAAGTCAAATCATGCTTGAAAATTCCATTATGCGTGGTGGAAATCCCACCGGTTTCTTCTGAAACAACAAAAGTAAACGCATCTGATACTTCAGACAGGCCAATAGCTGCGCGGTGCCGGGTTCCAAACTCTTTAGAGATACCGCTGCTTTCGGTCAGAGGCAGGTAGGCACAGGAAGCCGCAATCTTATTGTTTTTTATGATGACAGCTCCATCATGCAATGGCGTATTGGGGATAAAAATGTTGATTAGCAGCTCTCCGGACACATCTGCATCTAAAGGAATCCCTGTCGCAATGTACTCTTGCAAGGTGCGGGTCCCCTGAATGGCTACCAAAGCCCCGATTTTCCGCGGACTCATATAGGCAACAGACTTGACAAAGGCCTGAACCATTTTTTCTTCGTTACTGATGGGCGTCGCAGAAAAAATATCCGTTGCTCGGCCAAGCTTTTCCAATCCTGCTCGAATCTCAGGAGAGAAAATCACCACAGCCGCAATAACCCCGTAAGTGATGACCTGATTGATCAACCAAGAAATGGTCGTCAAGCCGATGATATTGGCAAAAAACTGTGCCAAGATAAAGAAGAGCACCCCGCGGACTAGAATCATAATCTTCGTACCGGCAATGGCCTTGATTAGATAATATAGAATCCATGCGACGATAGCGACGTCAATAATATTAATTACAATCCTCCAAGGGTCAGAAAACAAACTGGCCCAATATTGGAGATTGGTTAGTTGTTGAAAATTCATACTTAGACTTCCTACTCCTCTACAAGCAAAATCAAACAGCTGTAGCAACAAATCGAACTTATGAAATCTAGTATCAGCCTGATTTTATCTTGTAATTAGAGTTCACTCAATTAACTTCTCTCTTTTTATTTTACAGTGGGTCTTAATGCTTAAAGACTTACCAACCCATTATATCACGTTTGTCAATATTTTTCTGTAACCTTCTTTACTTTTTTATGATAAAATATGACTTATGAAGATAAATACAGCATTGGGCCTCTTAGCAGGTAAGTCC